>CANFIH010000060.1 GCA_947446855.1 Burkholderiales bacterium | reverse complement strand
CGCATTCCTGCACGTCGCGCGGCTTCAATACCCAAGGGCGCGTCTTCAAAAACAATGCACTGGGCGGGGTCCACGCCCAGACGCCGCGCGACTTCCAGAAAAATAGCGGGGTCCGGTTTGCCGGGCAGGCCTTCATCGCCGCCCACCGCGACTTCAGGCAAAGGCCGAAGCTTCAGGTTGGCATAGACAAAGGCCACGTTATGCCTGTCGCCCGCAGTGCCCACACCAATCTTCAGGCCCCGAGCGCGGGCGACTGACGCAAAGTGGCTAAAGCCAAGCACCTCGGCAAACTTGGGCGCAAACAGTTCGCGGTACAGCGTTTCCTTTTCGTGCACGTACGCAACTGCTTCGGCGTCCGGCATATCGCGATCAAACAGGATGCGCATGCACTCCAGCCCGGTGCGCCCGGTGGTGCGGCGCATCAGTTCGGGCAGGTCAACTTCAATGCCATGGCGTTGCGCAAGCAGCAACCAACTCTCGGAATGCGAGGGCATGGAGTCGACCATGGTGCCATCCATGTCGAAGATGAATGCCCCCACGCTTGCCACTGCGTGTGCTGCGCTGCCCCCCGAGGGGGTGCTCGCACCTTGGGGCGGCCCGGCGGTGCTCGAAGAAGCCCCCACGCTTGCCACTGCGTGTGCTGCGCCCGATGCTTCGCTCAAGCTCATACGCCCTGCTTCAGGGATGCTTCAATGAACACATCCAGGTCGCCGTCCAGCACCTTTTGCGTGGCAGAGACTTCGACGTTGGTGCGCAGATCCTTGATGCGGCTGTTGTCCAGCACGTAGCTGCGGATCTGGTGGCCCCAACCGACGTCGGTCTTGGAGTCTTCCAACTTCTGCTGCTCGGCCTGGCGTTTGCGCATCTCGTAGTCATACAAGCGACTGCGCAGACGCTTCCAGGCCACATCGCGGTTGCCGTGCTGACTGCGTCCGTCCTGACACTGCACCACGATATTGGTCGGGATGTGGGTCAGACGCACGGCTGAGTCGGTCTTGTTGATGTGCTGACCACCGGCACCGCTGGCGCGGAAGGTGTCAACCCGCACATCGGCCGGGTTGATGTCGATTTCAATCGTGTCATCAATCTCGGGGTAGACAAAGACACTGGCGAAGCTGGTATGGCGTCCGCCGGAGGAGTCGAACGGGCTCTTGCGCACCAGGCGGTGCACGCCAGTTTCGGTGCGCAGCAGGCCAAAGGCGTACTCGCCTTCGATCTTGATGGTGGCGCCCTTGATACCGGCGGTGTCGCCGTCGGTCAGGTCTTCCACTGTGGCGGTAAAGCCTTTGCGCTCTGCGTATTTCAGGTATTGGCGCAGCAGCATGCTGGCCCAGTCGCAGGCTTCCGTTCCGCCCGCGCCAGCCTGGATGTCCAGAAAACAGGGCAGGGGGTCGGCTGGGTTATTGAACATGCGACGGAACTCAAGGCCCTCGATGATGGCGGCCAGTTTGGCCGTCTCACCTTCGATCGTGATGAGGCCTGCGACGTCATCGTCTTCCTTGCTCATTTCGTAGAGCTCGGTGTTGTCTGACAGTTCGCTTTCCAGTTGGGTCAGCGTGACCACCACGCCGTCCAGCATCTTCTTTTCCTTGCCCAGTTCCTGGGCCCGTTTGGGGTCGTTCCAGACGGTGGGGTCTTCTAGCGAGGCGTTGACCGTACGCAGGCGTTCCGATTTGGCATCGTAGTCAAAGATACCCCCGTAACGCGAGCGCGCGCGCGCCCAGGTCTGCGAGGGTGGTGCCGATGAGGTTGCTGCGTTCGATTTCCATGATGTTCTTTTCCTGAAGGTGGGTGTCGGTGTTTAACCCGGCATTTTCTCACGCTTGGAGGCGGGTGCTCGCATATCAGGTTGCGCTTGGTCCCCTGCGGTGGCCAGCTGTTTGCGCTGCGGACCGGCGAGCGGCCTAAATGCCTATAAAGCGCTCCATCAGCGCGGCCAGTTGTTCCGGTTGGTCGTGGTGCAGCATGTGGCCTGCGTTGGCGATGTGCGCGGTTTCCAGCTGGGGCACGGCCTGGATGCGTTCATGGAATTCATCCAGCTTGTAGGTGCCTTTCCACCACTGGTCCATGCTGTTTTCTGAGGCTTCCACCGAGAGCACCGGTGCCGTGATGCGCCGGAAGATTTCCTGCACCTCTTCCACATGGTAGAGCTGGGCGTTGGTGATCTTGTGGGCCGGGTGGCCCATGATGTGCCATTGGCCCGAGGCGCTTTCCTGCGCCCAGTGCCCGGCCAGCCATTGCGCCTTGTCCGCGCTCAGGCGCGGGTTGTTCTTCATCAGGCGCTCGGCCACACTGTCCAGGCTGTCGTAGCTGCGCATCGCGCGGGAGCCGCGGCGCAGCGCTTGCAATTCGTCCATCCAGCGGGCATAGCGGCCCGGTGCCTGTGCCGGCACGGTGCGCGGCATGCCAAAGCCTTCCAGGTTGATCAGGCGGCGCACCCGCTCGGGCCGCACCCCGGCGTACATCATGGCCACGTTGCCGCCCATGCTGTGTCCCACCAGGTACACGGCCTGGCCCTGCGCGTAATGGTCCAGCAGAAAGTCCAGGTCGGCCAGGTAGTCAGGAAACCAGAAGTGGTCCACGTCCGGCACCAGCGTTTTGCCAAAGCCGCGCCAGTCCGGCGCGATCACGTAATGGTCCGCATTCAACGCGTCCACCACAAACTGGTAGCTGGCCGCCACGTCCATCCAACCATGCACCATCACCAGTGGCACCTTGCCTGGTGCGGGTTGGCCCCACACCTGCACGTGGTACTGCAGCCCGCGCACGGGAATAAATTCGCTCTGGAAGTTACGTTTGACTTGGTACATTCGGGCGATCATAAGGAGAACTGCCGTGTCCACCCGTCCAATGCGCGACAAAGCTGAAAGCAGCCTGCCTGCCCCAACCCTGCCCGAGGGATATCGCCGTCTGCACACTGACTTCCGTTGGCAGGTACCGCCGCAGTTCAACATTGCCCAGGTCTGCAGCCGGCGCTGGGCAGAAAGCCCGGATGCAGCCAGCCGCATGGCCATTCGCAGCTATGCCGATGGCGCCCTGCAGGGCGCCTGGAGCTACGCCCAGTTGCAGGAGCAGGCCAACCGCTTGTCCAATGTGCTGAGCGCCCTGGGTGTCAAGCCAGGCGACCGCGTGGCCATCGTCATGCTGCAGCGCTTTGAGACGGCGGTGGCCTATATGGCAGTGCTGCAAATGGGCGCCGTGGCCATGCCTTTGTCCATGTTGTTTGGCCCGGAGGCACTGGAATACCGGCTGCAAAACAGCGAGGCGGTGCTGGTGATCGCCGATGCCGTGGCCTTGCCCAGCCTGCGCCTGGTGCGGGGCGCCTGCCCGCTGCTGCAAAACGTGGTGGGCATCGGCATGCTGTACGCCACCCAGGATGTTGCCGAAACCAATTACGCCGAAGCCTTGCGCGCAGCCTCTGCCGCGTTTGTGCCGGCGCCCACGCAGGCGCAGGACCCCGCCATTCTGATTTACACCAGTGGCACCACCGGCAACCCCAAAGGCGCGCTGATTCCGCACCAGGCCTTGATCGGCAACCTCACGGGTTTTGTTTGCAGCCAGAACTGGTTTGGCTTTGACGGCAAGGACAACGCCGAATCCAAGGCGGTGTTCTGGTCGCCCGCAGACTGGGCCTGGACCGGCGGCCTGATGGACGCCCTGCTGCCCACGCTGTATTTCGGCTGCACCATCGTTGCCCAGGCCGGGCGTTTCGACCCGCAAGCGGCGCTGGAACTGATGGGCCGCTGCGGCGTCACACATACCTTTTTGTTTCCCACCGCCATCAAAGCCATGATGAAAGCCTGCCCCGGCACCCCGCGCAAGACGGTGCAGGCCCAATACGGTTTGCAGTTGCAGGCCCTGATGAGCGCCGGCGAGGCCATGGGCGACGCCGTGTTTGGTTACTGCGAAAAGCAGATGGGCGTGGTACCCAACGAAATGTTCGGCCAGACCGAGATCAACTACATCGTCGGCAACTGCGCGCGCCACTGGGCGCCACGTGCCGGCAGCATGGGCATGGGCTACCCCGGCCACCGCGTGGCGGTGATTGACGAGGAGGGGCAGGAGTGTGCAGTCGGCGTGCCGGGCGACGTGGCCCTGAACCGCTTTGACATCCACGGCGACCCGGATCCGATCTTCTTTCTGGGCTACTGGAAGAACGACGCCGCCACTCAGGACAAGTTCACCGGCGACTGGTGCCGTACGGGCGACCTGGCGGTGCGCGACGCCCAGGGTTACCTCTGGTACCAGGGCCGCTCGGACGACATTTTCAAGTCTGCCGGCTACCGCATAGGCCCGGGCGAAATCGAAAACTGCCTGGTCAAGCACCCGGCCGTGGCCAATGCCGCCGTCGTGCCCAAGCCCGATGCCGAGCGCGGTGCCGTGGTCAAAGCCTACGTGGTGCTGGCGCCTGACGCCCTGGCCGCTTGCGGCAACAGCACCAGCGCGCGCGCGGCGCTGCATGCGCAACTGACCAAAGACCTGCAGGCCCATGTGAAGGGCATGCTGGCGCCCTATGAATACCCCAAGGAAATCGAATTTGTCGATGCACTGCCCATGACCACCACCGGCAAGGTACAGCGGCGCGTGTTGCGCTTGCAGGAACAGGCGCGCGCCGGTGGGCAGTCCGGCCTCTAATGCGCTGTCGCAACAGGGGCGGCAAGCCGTTGCAGCTCCAGGCAGCGGGCTCCGCAAGCCCCCTGCCGTCCCTCTAAGCCGCGCTGCTTACCCGCTGAAAGCCTTTGGGCGGATGAATGCGGGACTTGCTCATGCCGCTCAAATAGTTGCCCGTGTTCAGGTTGTCCTCCGCCACCGCGAGCAGGCTGTCTGCATCTTCTCCGTCAAATGGATAAATGGCGATGGCAAATTTGTCGATCACGGTCGCCAGCGAACCGTCGTTCATGACGATGGGGGCTTTCAGCGTCGATTCCAGTTTCTGGTTAATCCGCAAGATATCTTCCATATCCTTGATGGACTCGGCGATGATCAGAAAATCAGTGCGACCGATGTGCATGATGCTGTCGCTGTCGCGCAGCAGGTTTTTCATTCGTTCAGCTTTTTGTGCAATCACATGGCTGTCGGACAGTTCCTCAAATCCGGACGTGTTCGAAATACAGGCGCCGGCCTGAATGCGATAAATAGCCAGATGGCGTGACTTCCGCTTTGCGCGCTGTATGGCAGCAGCAACCCTGTCTTTTTGGAATACAAATGTCGGAAGCCCGGTAACGGCATCATGGGATTCCAGTGAATCCATGGTGTTGAGCTTCATTTCCAAAGTCTTGTTTTCGGTCTCTGTTTTACTTATTTCTATTTCCAGCGAGTGAATGACGCTGTTTTGGATGGAGTAAATCGCGATTGCCAAACCGATCAGCAGTGGGATGGTGCGCAAGGGCAGGGCGAGTATATCGCCGCCGGATACCAAATCAAATATCAGGAATACGCAGCCAATAAGTAAGATGTAAATGAGCATCAGGGTTCTGTGCCCAAATATCCTCAGAATTGAAGTTATTTTCATACAATTATGTTCAGGCTCGAAGGAATATCTGTGCCGCAACGAAATACGGGGCCGGAGGATGCAACTGGCGCATGCACTTCAAGGGGTTGTTCAAGTGGCTGTTTCACGCAAAAAATCAAACTGGCTTTGTGATATATCCGAAAATCTGTCAGAAAGGTTGTCAATCCAGCGGGGGAGGGTGCGGTTTTGGTCTATTTTTTCCACTGCGGATGCCATGAGTGCGTCCAGCGTGACGCCGTCCCACGGGTAGCGGGCCACTGCGACTTCCTCATGTGCGGATATGGGGTCATTGCCCTCGATGTGAAAGCTTCTGCCAAGCTTTTTCATGAGTTTCTTGTTTACCGTTTCCACATCGTCCGGGCAATCAATCGATTCGATAATCAAAACAAAGCTGCAGTCCCCTAATCTGACAATGGTATCGGTGCTTCGAAGCACGCTTCCCAGACGCTCACCTGTTATTCGAATAATATCGGCACCGACCGCGCTTCCATGCTTTTTGAGCAGGGATGGAAAGTCAGTCAAGGTGACCCGGTAGAGCAGCACCAGGACTTTATCCCGCTTTGCTCTGGTAACCGCTTCACTGAACCGATCCTCCAGCAGTCTTTTGTTGGGAAAGCCGGTCAGTTCATCGTAATTGGCCTTGGTGGAAAGCTCACGCAAGGTGTTGCTAAGGGCATGATTTTTTTGCTTTGCATCACTGCGTATGCAATCAAAGTATTGGTAGCGTTGGATCGCCATCAACAATACCGCAAGGGTCAGCAGTGCAAACGGTGCCACGAGGGATATGTACGAAACTCCGGAAATCAACTCGGGTTCTGAGTTCTGTGCAACGGTATACAGGACAATGAATGCGGAAAATCCCAACCCCACAACGCCACGCTGAATTTTATCCAGGCGTTTATCGAGTATCATTTTTTTATCCAGCAATGTATTCATATTCATACTCCCGTGATACCTGCCCGGCCGTCCAACCATTCCTGATGAATAATTTGCCGGCACTTACCTCACCCATTCCCACCCTTTGACGCGGATGGTTTTCAGGAATTTTTTTCGCTTGTCAGCCCGCTATCCGCTTCCCCCGGACTCGTCCGCCCGAACGGGCTGGCGAAGCAAGCGCACCAAGTCAGGAATCAATGTAACCAAATGTGTTCAGAAAAATCGGGTAATTTCTGGCACTTCTCCGGTCTTTTGCACAGCGTCAGGCTGTGGGCTGGAGAGGCTGCTGTTTTCGCGCCACGCTGGCGCCAGACCAATCGGGCGCGGACCGCGATGTTTTTTTTGGGGGGGGTGTGCCGTGTGCACAGGCACTGGCAGTTGGCTGCGCGCTGCGCGCAGACAAAAAAATAGAGCCTCGGTTGGCTCTATTTCTGTGGTTTCCCGATGTGGCGCGGGAGGAGGAGCACGCCAGATCGGTGTGCCTTGCTTACAGTGAGTCTGCGGTGCGAATGCGGGCAGTCGAATCATCGGCGGGCTTGGTGGTGCCGGCCGCCGCCGCAGCAGCAGCAGCCGAGTCGTCCGCACCGCTGACGTGGTTGACGCCGTCATCGGCACCGCGCACGTGGTTCACACCATCGTCCGCACCGCGGACATGGTTGGCGCCGTCGTCTGAGCCGCGGGCGCTGCCGTCGCTGGAGCTTGCCGATTTGCCGCTGTTGGCGCCACCGCTGCCTGAGTTGCTGCCGCCGCCCGTGCCGCCACTGGAGTTGCCACCGGAGCTGCTAGAGCTGCTGGAGCTGCCGCCACCACCGCTTTTGCTGCCACCGCCGCTGCTGGATTCGCGTGCCATGGCGTTGGATGCCACCAGGCCCAGAGCGATGGTGACGATCAATGCGACTGAGTTTTTCTTGAAGCTGAACATGAGATTTCTCCTGAAAGTTAAAGGGACCGTGACCCCGAAGTGAGCCTGTTTATGTGTGGGAATTTTTCACACATGTCTGCATTGTATGTGGGAAATTTTCACACGCAATAGGTTTTTAAAAATAAATGTGGAAAAATTTCCCACGTACAATGTGAGAGTCCCATTTTTCCTGGTCAGGTTGCCCATGTCCCCTCTTGAGAAGCACAACCCCTCTCCACAGCCTGCCTTCATAGTGGCTTTGCGTCGCGTGCTGCGGCCCCTGGTGCGCTTGATGCTGTCGCAGGGCGTCACCTTTCCCTACCTGGCGGAGTTGCTCAAGGGCCTGTTTGTCGAAGTGGCTGACAAGGAGTTCCGCATTGGGGAAAAGTCCCCTACGGACAGCCGCATCAGTTTGGTGACTGCCGTGCACCGCAAGGACGTCAACCGCCTGCGCCAGACGCTGGACGGGCAGGCCGAGCGGGTGCCTGGCGTGGTTTCCCTGGGCGCGCAACTGGTTGCCTTGTGGATGGGGGTGGATCGCTACCTGGACAGCGAGGGCCAGCCCCTGCCGCTGCCGCGCTTTGTCAGCGAGGGCGGCGACATCTCCTTCGAAGGCCTGGTGGCCAGCGTCAACAGCGATATCCGCTCCCGCGTGGTGCTGGACGAATGGCAGCGCCTGGGCGTGGTCCGCTTTGACGAGCAACGCCGCGTCTGCCTGAATGTGTCCGCCTTTGTGCCGGCAGAAGGCTTCGACGAAAAAGCCTTTTACTTCGGCCACAACCTGCACGACCATGCGGCCGCGGCGGCCCACAACCTGATGGGCGGCAAGCCCGCCTTTCTCGAACGCAGCGTGCATTACGCGGAACTGAGTGAAGAATCCATCCAGTTGCTGGCCAGGCAGTCGGAAGAACTGGGCATGAAAGCCCTGTTGGCCGTCAACAAAAGCGCTCTGGCGGCCGAGAAAAGTGATGCAGACCGCGCCGTACCGCGCCAACGCATGACCTTCGGCATCTATTTCTATGCCGAGTCCAGTGACGCCCCCAAGGCGCAATAACATGCCCACACCCATCACGCTCCAACCGGGACAACCCATGCAAACACGCCACCTGCAGCGCAAAGGCCCGCTCGTGCTTCAGGCCGCCGGCAGTTTGTTGCTGACCCTGCTGCTGTGCCTGCCAGCGCAGGCTGAAAACGGCTGCGGCGCCAGTGCCTCACTGGTCAATCCCGCCATCCTGGGCCCCTCCGGCCTGGGCGGCACGGGAGTGCAAGCCTACAAAGAACCCGGCGGCATTGGAGGCACAGGTGCCGTCGCCAGCGTGGCCAACGGAATGGGCGGCACCGGCATCGGCAAAGACGGCTCCAGCGGGCTGGGCGGCACCGGCATCAGCGCAGCCGATCGCAGTGGTTTGGGCGGCACCGGCATCGTCGGTGTCATCACCGGCTTTGCCAGCATTTGCGTCAACGGCGTGGAAGTGCATTTTGACGACGCCACGCCCGTGAGCGACAACGGCCAGCCCGTCACCGCCCGGCGTCTGGCCGTGGGGCAAATCGTCGCGGTGCGTGCGGCAGGCGCAGGGGAAGAATTTTCCGCCCACAACATCGCCCTGATCCACGCCCTGGTGGGCCCGGTCGATGCGGTCAACCGCGCCAGCGGCGAGGTGCGGGCACTGGGCCAAACGGCACGGGCATTGCAGCGCGATGACCTGGCCGGCCTGAGCGTTGGCAACTGGGTACGCGTGAGCGGCCTGCGGCTTGCGAATGGCGATATCGCGGCCTCCCACTTTGAATCCATCCCGTCTCAGGCCTTTGCGCAAATCAACGGAACCGTGGGCCAGGTGGACGCACGCGGCCTCTTTGTCGAAGGCACCCGTGTCGAAATGGGCGCACAGCCCGGCGCGCAAGGCCTGGCGCGGGGACGCGAAGTGCTGGTCAGCGGGCGCTGGGACGGCCGCACCCTGCATGCCGAGCACCTGGATATGGAGCCGACCGGCAGCGGACTGGGGCCGGTGCAGAAACTCCTGGTGGAGGGCTATGTCCAGGCTGCCAACGGCTCGCAAATCAGTCTGGGCAACCAGCTGTTCACGGTCGATAAAAACGTGCAGCTGGAGGGCGGCACCTTGCGCCAATTGGAAGTGAACCAGCATGTGCAACTCACCGCCAGCAGGGGTGCAGACCGGCAATTGCATGTGGAACATATCGGGTTTCGCAACAGCAACGGCGCAGGAGCCGGCCATATACCCATCAATAAAGTATTAAAAATAATAAAAACAAAAGAAATGGAATCCAAGGAGGGTGACGGATCCATCAGCGGCAAAGAAAGCGCTGATTCTTCAGATTCTTCGGGCGCATCGGATGGGTCGGGGTCCAGTGATAAATCCGAAAGCACCACCAGCTCGGATTCTTCCGGCAAGACAGAAAGCTCAGGTTCCGGCGCCAGTTCCGGCGGCTCCGGTTCATCCGGTGGCTCAGGCTCTGGCGGATCGGGTGGTTCCGGTGGGTCGGGCGGCTCAGGCTCCGGCGGGTCCGGTGGATCAGGAAAATCGGGCGGATCGGGCGGATCTAAAAAATAGAATTGAAAATTTAAAACCCATCGCCCGCCCGCTACACGGTTGCAAGTCCCGCTGCAGCCCTAAAATCCAATCCAAATAAACCTTATCTATTTGAGCTGGATTTTCTTCCGTAATGATTCAAAGCGAAAGCCAACTGTCGGACATTTTGATGGCTATGGGCTTGGTGCTGCTGGTGTGGCTGATCGGCTTACCCAACGGCATATCGCTGGGCATGACGATCCTGATCTTTCTGGTCACCGTACGCAATCGCGAAAACAAGGCCAGCAAGTCCGTGCAGAAGGCGCTGGTGCAGGAGCGTCGTTTGGCCGAAGACGCCAATCGTGCCAAAAGCGCCTTTCTGGCCAACATGAGCCACGAAATCCGCACCCCCCTCAATGGCATTCTGGGCACCATGGACCTGGTGCTCGAAACCCGGCTCGATCCCGAGCAACGCGAATACATCTCCCTGGCCAAAGGCTCGGCCACCAACCTGCTGCAAATCGTCAATGACATTTTGGATTTCTCCAAGATCGAGGCCGGTGGCGTGGAATTTGCGTGTGAGCCCTTCACGCTGGATGAGGCCTTTGGAGACGCGCTGAAAGTCATGTACCTGCGCGCCAGAGACAAAGACATCCAATTTCAGTTTCATAACGAAGCCGCGCTCACCGCTTCCCTGATGGGAGACCCGGGCCGCTTGCGGCAAATCGTGGTCAATCTCGTGGGCAATGCCATCAAATTCACGGAAAGCGGCTCGGTGGACTTTCGGGTCATCACCTACGGGACCACGGAGCACGGTGTCAACCTGCGCTTCTCGGTGGCCGATACCGGCATCGGTATCTCGGCGGCACAACTGCAGCGCTTGTTCCAGTCGTTCGCCCAGGCGGACTCCTCCATCTCCCGGCTGTACGGCGGGAGTGGCCTTGGACTGGCCATTTCCAAAGGCCTGGTCGAGGCCATGAAAGGGCGCATCTGGGTCAACAGCCAGCCGGGTGCCGGAAGCGAGTTTTTCTTTGAACTGCATTTCGACCTGAACCGCAACCCGCTGCCCTTGGCGAGCCCAAAAGCCAGCGCGCTGCCGCAGCAAATGCTCAGCGGTTTGCACGTGCTGGTGGTCGAAGACAACCCGGTCAACCGCCTGATCGTGAACCGCCTGTTGACCAAGCGCGGCTACCGGGTCAGCGAGGCCGCCTCCGCCCTGGTGGGGCTCGAACTCATCGAAAGCGAGCAACCCGACCTGGTGCTGATGGACTTGCAACTCCCCGGCATGGGCGGGCTCGAGGCGCTGGGGCTTCTGCGCGCCACGCCCGGACGGATCAGCCACACGCCGGTGATTGCACTCACCGCCCACGTACTGATCGGTGACCGCGAGCGTTGCCTGGCTGCAGGCATGAATGGCTATGTGTCCAAACCCTTCACGGTCGACAGCTTGCTGTCGGAAATTGCGCGGGTGATTGGTGAGCAGCAGGCCCTGCCGCTGGAGCCCTCGCCAGACGAGGTGCCCCAGCGCTTCAGCCGCGCGCTGGAGGGGCTCGAAGGCGACCTCGAGTTGTTCTCGGAAGTCGCGGTAGTGGCCATCAGCAGCTTTGTCTCCTCCGCGAAGCGGCTCAAGGAGCAAGCCCAGGCAAACGACCTGCAGGCGCTGGGTGCACTCGCCCACCAGCTGAAAAGCAACTGGGCGCTCTATGCTGACGCAGAATATGCAGACTTGCCCGACCAATTGATGGCGGCTATCAAACAGGGCGAGGAAAGCCTGGCTATCCAGCTGGCGAGCCGTTTCAGCGTGGCTTTGGCGGATACCGCGCTGGCCCTGATGGCCTGGCTTGAACAACATGAGAAGGTATAAAACGCATGACTCAAGCGACTGAAAAACTGATTCTTCTGGTCGAGGACGATGAACTGTCTGCCGTCTCGTTAAAGCTCTTCATGGAGAAGCGGGGTTTTCGTGTCGAGCATGAACGCCGTGGCGACCGGGCCGTAGAGCGCATCCTCACCCTCAAGCCCGATGCCGTCCTGCTGGACTGCAACCTTCCGGGCAAGGACGGCTTTGACATCTGCCGCGAAGTGCGCTCGCAATATGGCGGCGCCATTCTGATGCTCACCGCCCGCACCGAAGACGTGGAGCAGGTGCTGGGCCTGGGCCTGGGCGCAGACAGCTACCTGCTCAAACCCGCCACACCGCATCTGGTCATGGCGCATGTCAGTGCCTGCCTGCGCCGCTTGCAAAACACCCAGGAAGTCGAGCCGGACGACCAGCGTTTCGGACAGTTTTCCATCAACCGGGCCACCCGCACCGTGCGCCTGGGCAATGTGGAAGTGTTCTTCAGCACGGTGGAGTTTGATTTGCTGTGGTTGCTGGCCAGCAAGGCCGGTAATGTGCTCTCGCGCGATGACATCACCATCGGATTGCGCGGCGTCGAGTACGACGGCATGAACCGCTCGATCGATATGCGCGTCTCCCGCCTGCGCAAGGCGCTGGGTGACGATGCCGACAACCCTCAGCGCATCAAGACCGTGCGTGGCAAAGGCTACCTGTTCAGCCGCACCGACTGGGACTGAGGCAGGCGGCGGGGCGGCGCCGTCATGGCCGCCAACTGGTTACATGTTGTGACATAAGCTGCACCTTACTGCTAAACGCGGGTGACTATTGACATACTGAGCCAGGGGTTGTTCTCCCTATTCTCTAGACATCAGGAAAGCATCAATCGCGATGTCCTGAACACAAAGTTTTTTTAACTTGTCTAAGGGGTAGAGATGAACAAGCAGCAAAAGCGTTTAGTCCAACGGACCATGGATGTCCAGCGCGAACTCGTGCGAGAAGGTCTGGACCGTCGTAATCTAATGAAGTTGGGTGTGTTGAGTGCCAGTACCGGCATGCTGCTGCCCATTCCGGGCTTGAGCCTGCGCGCCGCGTCTGCGGCTGGCGGCACCGTCGCCTGCCCGGTTCCGGGTGTGCAAATCATCAGCCCTAAAACCACACCGTTCAAGGATCCCTTCCAGCGCCTGGAAGAAATGACGCCGACCTATACGGTCAAAAACAGCGTTTCTGAGCTCACTGACGCCATGATGCTGCGCGGCGGCAAGCCCACCAGCGCACCCAGCAATGCGCTGGACTCCAAGATTCGCCTGCTCCAGGAGTTTCCCGAAATGTCCACGGCCACGCCCAATGCAAACCTGGCCCACCAGGCCTGGGATGGCACCGACAAGAACACCGGCCTGCTCAATCCGCCTAAAGAGATTTACGAAATGCGTGCCATCCAGCACCACCATATGTGGCACAGCGAGATGCCTGCCGGCGCAAAGGGCCAACTCGCCTGGGGCTACGCCGACCGCGACTTTGACAATATCAACCAAGTTACTGGCAATGGCACAGCCCGATGCACCGGCGTGCCCGGACCGGTGTTTCGCCTGAAGTACGGTCGCTCGCACCTGGTGCGCCTGTACAACGAGCTGCCAAAAACTGCAGTAAACGCCGTCTCTGCTCTGGGTTTTGGAACCTCCACCATTTCCGCCCACATGCACAACCACCATACGCCTTCCGAGAGCGATGGCGGCCCGCTGTATTACAACTACGCCGGCCAGTTCTGGGACCACCATTACCCCAATCTGTACGCCGGCATCAACCAGGGCTTTGTATCGCCCAAGGCCGGTGTGCGCGGTGACTGGCGTGAAGCCCTGGGCTCGCTCTGGTTCCACGATCACAAGCACGACTTCACCTCACAAAACGTGTATGCCGGCCTGTTTGGCGCGGCACCGATTTATGACGAGTGCGACACCGGTGACGAAACCGTGACCGGTACCACGGGTCTCCGTTTCCCCAGCCATTCGCAGGATGCTGGCAGCTACCCCTACGAATTCGACGTGCCCATGTTCTTCCATGACCGCCAGTTCGACCCCGCAGGCGTGGACTTCTTCCCGCTGGCCTGTGTGGACGGCGCCATCGGCGACAAGCTCACCGTCAACGGCACCATCCAGCCCTACTTCAAGGTGCAGCCGCGCAAATACCGCATCCGCATGTACAACGGCGGTCCTACACGTTTCTACTGGTGGTGGATGCGTCTGGGTGCAACCGGCTCCACTTACCTGCCCATGACCGTGATTGCCAATGACGGCAACCTTTTGCCCACCGCTGTGGTGCAGACCGATTTCAAGCAGGGTGTAGCCGAGCGTTTCGACCTGATCATTGACTTCTCCAAGTTCAAGCCAGGCACCGAAATCTTCATGACCAACCGTGCCGAGCAAACCGGCGGCCGCGGCCCCACTGGCAAGCTGTTGACCACCGGCAATGACGCGCTTAAATTCATCGTTGATGTGGCGCGCCCCAAGCTTACCGACGACAGCACCGATATCGTGCACGGCACGGTTCTGCGTCCGCTGCCCCCGACTGCCAATACATCGGCATCCAAGACCAAGACCTGGACCTGGAACAGCCAGGCTGGCGCCTGGAATGCCAATGGTCTTGTTTTCGACCGCTATGCCGCGCCCTACGAGGTCAAGGAAGGTACGTCTGAAGTCTGGATTCACCAGAACGGTGGCGGCTCCTGGTCGCATCCGCTGCACGTGCACTACGAAGAAGGCCGCATCCTCAATTACAAGGGTGCAGCCCTGCCCGACGCCAGCGGCACGCTGCAGACCGGCCGTAAGGACGTGTACCGTCTTGACCCCAGTGCCCAGGTCACGACGGCGATGCGCTTCCGCGACTACAAGGGTATCTACCCCATGCACTGCCATAACGTGGTCCACGAGGATCACGGCATGATGGTTATGTGGAAGATTGTCTAAAGCAAAAGCGGGCTGTTTGTTCCTCACGGGCAATCAGTCCGACATTCACACCCTGCGCAATGCGCAGGGCTTTCTTGGCACCCTTGGCGGTGCTTTTCGCGTTTGTGCGCTCTAGAACATTTCAGCCAGGCGCCACCGTCTGGCACCGCTACATCACCTGGCGGCATTGGCGTGAAGGCAGTCCACTGGTTACACGGCGTTACTCGGGCCTGACCATATTGCTCTAAGCGGGTGACCATTGGAGTACCGAGAAAATTCATATTTTTCATATTCTCTAGACAACAGGAAAACATCAAGTGTGATGCCCTGAAATCAAAGTTTTTCTAACTTGTCTAAGGGGTCAATATGAACAAGCAGCAACAGCGTTTAGTACAACGCACCATGGATGTTCAGCGCGAACTCGTGCGCGAAGGTCTGGATCGTCGCAATCTGATGAAATTGGGAGTGTTGAGTGCCAGTACCGGCATGCTCCTGCCCATCCCCGGTCTGAGCCTGCGCGCTGCGCATGCTTCCGGTGGCACCGTGGCCTGCCCGGTTCCGGGCGTGGACATGATCAGCCCCAAAACCACACCGTTCAAGGACCCCTTCCAGCGCTTGGAAGAAATGACGCCAACCTACTCGGTCAAGAGCAGCGTTTCTGAACTCACTGACGCCATGATGTTGCGCGGCGGCAAGCCCACCAGCGCGCCCACCAATGCACTGGACTCCAAGCTGCGGGTAATCAAAGAGTATCCCGATCTGAAGACTGCGACGCCCAATGCAGATTTGGCACACCAGGCCTGGGACGGCACCGACAAGGCTACCGGCCTGCTCAATCCGCCCAAAGACATTTACGAAATGCGTGCCATCCAGCACAAGCATGTCTGGCACAGCGAGATGCCTGCCGGCAAGAGCGGCCAGTTGGCCTGGGGCTTTGCCGACCGCACTTTTGACAATGCCAACAGTGTCACAGGCGACGGCCGGACCACCTGCACCGGCGTGCCCGGCCCGGTGTTCCGCCTGAAATACGGCCGCTCGCACCTGGTGCGCGTGTACAACGAGCTGCCCTCCAGCGCCATGAATGCGGTCTCTGCTCTGGGCTTTGGTACCTCCACCATTTCCACCCACATGCACAACCACCATACGCCTTCCGAGAGCGATGGCGGCCCGCTGTATTACAACTACGCCGGTCAATTCTGGGACCACCACTACCCCAATCTGTACGCCGGCATCAACCAGGGCTTTGTATCGCCCAAGGCAGGTGTGCGCGGTGACTGGCGCGAAGCCCTGGGCTCGCTCTGGTTCCACGACCACAAGCACGACTTCACCTCACAAAACGTGTATGCCGGCCTGTTTGGTGCCTGCCCGATTTATGACGAGTGCGACACCGGTGACGAAACCGTAGCTGGCACTACCAACCTGCGTTTCCCCAGTCATTCGCAGGACGCAGGCAGCTACCCCTACGAATTCGACGTGCCCATGTTCTTCCATGACCGCCAGTTCGACCCCCGTGGCGTGGACTTCTTCCCGCTGGCCTGTGTGGACGGCGCCATCGGTGACAAGCTCACCGTCAACGGCACCATCCAACCCTACTTCAAGGTGCAGCCGCGCAAATACCGCATCCGCATGTACAACGGCGGTCCAACACGTTTCTACTGGTGGTGGATGCGCCTGGGTGCAACCGGCTCCACATACCTGCCCATGACTGTGATTGCCAACGACGGCAACCTCTTGCCCAATGCCGTGGTGCAGACCGATTTCAAGCAGGGTGTGGCCGAGCGTTTCGACCTGATCATCGACTTCTCCAAGTTCAAGCCCGGCACTGAAATCTTCATGACCAACCGCGCCGAGCAAATCAGCGGCCGCGGACCCTCGGGCAAGCTGCTGACCACCGGCAATGACGCGCTCAAGTTCATCGTTGACGTGGCACGCACCGGTCTGACCGATGCCAGCTCCAATATCGTGAACGGCACGCCCCTGCGCCCCCTGCCCCTCGCAGTCAACACATCGGCTGCCAAGACCAAGCAATGGACCTGGGCCAGCTCGTCCAATACCTGGACAGCCAATGGCCAGATTTTTGACCGCTACGCCGCGCCCTACGAAGTCAAGGAAGGTACATCCGAAGTCTGGACGCATCAGAACGGCGGCGGCTCCTGGTCGCACCCGATTCACGTGCACTACGAAGAAGGTCGCATCATCAACTACAAGGGTGCAGCCCAGCCAGACCCGTCCGGCGCACTGCAGGGCGGCCGCAAGGACGTCTATCGCCTGGACCCCAGCGCGACGGTCACCACGTCAATGCGCTTCCGTGACTACAAGGGTATCTATCCCATGCATTGCCATAACGTGGTCCATGAAGACCACGGAATGATGGTTATGTGGAAGATTGTCTAAACCCGGCCCGCGCACCTGATTGATCAAGGGGATTAAAAATGAATCGCAGAAACTTTCTCAGCGCGGGCCTGATGGCCCCCGCAGCAGCCACCCTCGGCCTGGCCGGCACCTTGTTGTCGCCACAAGCGTCGGCTGCAGAGGCGGCGGCCGCAAGGCCCATGTCTTACGCCGCACGCCAGGGCTGGCTGCCCAATGTGCCCCTGGTGGCACATACGGGCGAGACCTTTAATTTTTACGACGATCTGGTGCGTGACCGCATTATTTTGCTCAACTTCTTTGTGGTGGGCTGCACCGAAGGACGCTGTCCCACCACCAACGCCAACCTGCGCAAGGTGCAGGACATGTTTGGTGACCGCATGGGCAAGGACGTGTTCTTTTACTCGGTGACATTGCAGCCGGAGCTGGACACGGTGCCTATCCTCAAGGAATATGCGGAAGACATTTTTGAAGTGGGCCCGGGCTGGCTTTTCTTCACGGGCAAACATTCAGACATCGACACCTTGCGCAAGGCGCAGGGCTTTCAGGACCCGGACCCCGAGCGTGACCGCGACGTCACCCTGCACAGCAGTACCGGGCGCCTGATAGACGACAACAACAACCGCTGGGCCATGGTGCCGCTGAGTACCTCGGCGCGCAATGTGTACTCCGTGCTGAACTCACTTTGACATGAGGCAGCCATGTGTGCTTCTCAAATTATCGTGGCCCGCAGCCGCGCCGGCGTGGTACTGAAGGTATGCGCTGCACTGTTGTTTACCCTGGCGCTGGATGCGGCGCAGGCCACGTCCAGTGGCACGGAGTTGGTGGCACCGGTGCCACTCACCGCAGCCCAATGGTTTGAACAAGGGCAGACCGCCCTGGTGGGTGGTCTCTTTGACGAAGCCCTGCAAGATTTTCGCAAGGCAGCCACGGGTGGCAATGCCCATGCCTTGGCTGCCGTTGGCGACCTGTATCACCTCGGCCTGGGCGTTGCCCGCAGCGACCGTGACGCCCTCATCTGGTACCGCAAGGCTGCTGCGGCTGGTGATGTCGATGGCCAGGCCCGCCTCGGGCTGGCTCTGGTGGGCACGGGCACGGCAGCCGAGCAGCAAGCCGGCCTGGCCCTGATCCGCAAGGCCCTGGCCGCGAACAGTGCTTATGCACAGTACGCCCTGGGCTCCCTGCATTTGCAGGGCAAGGCGGTTCCCCGGGATGCCCAACTGGCGCTCACGCTGCTGGAGACCGCAGCCCGCCGTGGCGAGGTTCCCGCGCAAAGCCTGTTGGGGCAGATGTATCTGGATGGCAATGGCGTGGAAAAGCACAGCGCCATGGCCCTTGAATTGTTGGGCGACGCCGCACGCATGGGCGATGCCACCGCCCAAAGCCGCCTGGGCGCCATGTTTGCCGAAGGCTGGGGCGTAGAGCGCAGCGAGCACGAGGCCGCTTACTGGTTTGAACGCGCAGCCGAGCGCGGCAACCTGGATGGCCAGGCCCTGTTGGCGTTGCTGTTGCTTGACGGCGAGGAAGTGCCCCGCGATCCCCTCAAGGCGCTGGACCTGCTGCGCGAGGCCGCCGCAAGCGGCAACGCGCTGGCGCAATTTCACCTGGGCCTGTGCTTTCTGCAGGGGCGCGGCGTGCCGCAAGACTCCGCGCAAGGACAGAACATGCTGCGCCAATTGGCCAAGGCCGGGCTGCCCGAAGCCACTACCTATTTAAAGGAACATTCACTATGAAACGCAACACCTGGGCCAACACACTCGCGGCCGTCATGATGATGGCGACGCTTTTGGCATCCCCCGCGCAGGCCCACGGCAAACACGCCGCCGAACCCGAAAAGGCCGAATGGCTGCAGCGGCCCCTGGACCAAGCCCAGGCCAATCCGCAGGATCAGGTTGTCTTTGCACCCATACAAAGCGAATGCATGCAGACCAGCGCCACACCGTTTGGGCCGCAAGCAGACTGGAAGGCCTGTCAGCTGGTGAACTCCGGCTTTGTGGCCACCATCGGCCTGCAGGATTTCTATTACGCCGACTACTGCCTGGTCAAGACTGGCAACGCCTGCGCCCAGCAGGCCCAGGTGATGTTTCGCAACCGGGCCTACCGCCCCGAGGCCTTTCTGGACCTGGCGCGCATAGACCCCCCCGGCACGACCTACGAGAGCCCGCTGCTCATAGGCGGCCAGGATGAAAACGTGCTGTCAACCGCCGTGCTGCTGCCGGGCAAGAGCCAGCTGCAGCGCCGCTACTTCCGCTACGAAGGCGAGCGCTGGATACCGATCGACGGCAAGGCCTGGCTGCAGGAGCTGCGCAAACAGCTGCCCCACGGCCTGAGCACACGGGTATCGCCCAAGGACGCGCTGCCTGACCCGCGCACCATGATGCTGCGCCTGCCGCTGTACCGTGGTGTGGCCCGTGCTGGAAGTGTGGATGTGCGCCTGGCGGTTGCAAGCGGCCAGATGGAAATGGCTGAGTTCAAGCTCATCAGGAGCGCAAAATGATGTTGTCCGGCTCCGGCCTGGTCTCGCGTTATCTGGACGCCGGTCTGATGGCCATGGGCTTGTTGGCGGCAATGCCTGCGGCCCAGGCTGCCCAGGCAGTGCGCTGGAGCCAGGGCAATACGCCGGTGCTGGCCTTTGATACGCTGGACGGTCACCACTTCGACACCACCGGTCTGACAGGCAAGATCGTGGTGGCCAATTTCTGGGCCGTGTGGTGCGCGCCCTGCCGCGAAGAGCTTCCGGTGCTGGCCCAGCTGGCCGCATCCACGCAGGGCCAGCCGGTGGAGTATCTGCTGGTCAATACCGGCGACTCCAACACCGCCATCTCCAGACTGCACAGCAAGTTGCCCGCCAACCTGCCGTCGCTGCGCTTGTCCGCAGATGCACAGGACTTCCGCTTTACCTCGCTGCCGGCCACCGTGATTTTTGATACCCGCATGCGGGCACGCTGGGTTGTGCGCGGCGCCATAGACGCCCAGGCTGAGCCCCTGCGCGGCTTGATTGCTGAACTTTTGGCGGAAACCAGCGCGCGCTCCGGCAAGGCCGGCTCTACGGTGTCCACGGTAGGAAATTGACATGGCGTTACACAGACCGAACAAAGCAGCAACTGACATCAGGTGCCTGGTTGCATACGCTAGGACTGTCGTGGGAAGGCTGCGTTTGCAGGCGAAAGCGGCACCGAGAGCACCCTATCAACAACCCGTGAAATATGAAGTAACCAGGAGTAGGCCACCGATGAAATACAACATCCTCAAAACAATTGGCAAGTTTGCTGCCAGCGCCGCCCTGGCACTGCTGGCAGGTAACGCATTGGCCCAGTCGGCCAGTGCGGATGGCGAGATCCGCAAGATCGACGCCAGTGGCAACCGCGTCGTGATCAAACACGGCGAGTGGTCGGGTATGTCGATGGGCGCCATGACCATGGCGTTCAAGGTGCGCCCGGCATCTTTGTTGGAAGGACTCAAGGTGTCCGACAAGGTGCATTTCGCGATCGAGAAAGAGGGCGCCGACTTTGTCGTCACCGCCATTGACCACACGCTGCAAGAAGCCGCGCTGGCAGTTCAACATTAATTTACCGGGAGTACATCATGAGAAACATAAAGGCAGTCAATGCCCGCTACGGAGGACTGGCTCAAAGCTGGCTTCTCCTGGCGGTTGCATTCGTATCATCGCTTTGTTTCGGGCCCGCGCAGGCGGCCCGTATCAACAACGGTATCGGCGTACCGGGGCCCACAGCCCTGTTTGCGCCTTCGCCCGTTCCACCGCAATTTGACATCGTCGGCTTCATACAAGACGCCACCCT
>CANFIH010000059.1 GCA_947446855.1 Burkholderiales bacterium | reverse complement strand
GGGCTACCGGCCCGCTGACCGGCACCATGGCCTCGACGGGTGGCCGCTACACCGTCATCACCAAGAGCCCGCTGACTGGCGCCATTGCCTGCTCCAATTCGGGTGGCTACTGGGGTGCCGAGTTCAAGATGGCCGGCTGGGACATGGTGATTTTTGAAGGGGCTTCTCCCAAGCCCGTGTATCTGTACGTGAACGACGACGTGGCCGAGCTGCGCGACGCCGCACATCTGTGGGGCAAGAGCGTCTGGGAAACCGAAGGCCTGCTCAAGAAGAGCCTGCAGGACCCGCTGACCCGCGTGTCCAGCATCGGCAAGGCCGGTGAAAACGGCGTGCTGTTTGCCGCCGTGGTGAACGACCTGCACCGTGCGGCCGGCCGCTCGGGCGTGGGCACCGTCATGGGCAGCAAAAACCTGAAGGCCATTGCGGTGCGCGGCACCAAGGGCGTGGGCAATATCAAGAACCCCAAGGCCTTCATGCAGGCCGTCAAGGACAAGAAGAAAATCCTGGCCGAAAACGGCGTTACCGGCCAGGGCCTGCCCGCTTATGGCACCCAGGTGCTGATGAATGTGATCAACGAAGTGGGCGCCTTGCCCACCCGCAACCACCGCGACAGCCAGTTTGAAGGCGCGAAAGACATTTCCGCCGAAGCCATGGCCACACCGCGCGCCACCGATGGCAAAAAGCACCTGGTGACGAACCAGGCCTGCTTTGGTTGCACCATCGCCTGCGGACGCATCAGCAAGATGGACCAGGGCCACTTCACCGTGGCCACCAAGCCGCAATACTGGGGCGCCAACGGCGGCCTGGAATACGAAGCGGCCTGGGCATTGGGTGCGGCCAACGGCGTGAAGGATCTGGAAGCGCTGCAATATGCCAACCTGATCTGCAACGAAGAAGGCATCGACCCCATCAGCTTCGGCGCCACCATCGGTGCCGTGATGGAGCTGTATGACATGGGCGTGCTGACCAAGGAACAGATCGGCATTGATGCCAAGTTCGGTTCTGCCGAAGCACTGGCTTTCCTGGTCGACGAGACCGTGGCTGGCCGCGGCTTTGGCAAGGAAATCGGCCAGGGCTCCAAGCGCCTGACCGCCAAATACGGCCACCCCGATCTGTCCATGAGCAGCAAGGGCCAGGAGTTCCCCGCCTACGACGGTCGTGCCATCCAAGGTATCGGCCTGGCCTACGCTACGTCGAATCGCGGTGGCTGCCACCTGCGCGGCTACACCATCGCCTCCGAAGTGCTGGGCATTCCGGTCAAGACCGATCCGCTGGAGCATGAAGGCAAGCCTGAGCTGGTCAAGGCCTTCCAGGATGCCACGGCTGCGTTTGACTCTTCCGGCCTGTGCATCTTCACCACCTTTGCCTGGGGGCTGGCCGATCTGGCACCGCAGCTGCAAGGCGCCTGTGGCGACGAGTTCGACACCGAAGCCCTGGCCCATATCGGCGAGCGCATCTGGAACCTGGAGCGCGAGTTCAACAACCGTGCCGGCTTTACCGCCAAGGACGACAGCCTGCCCAAGAGGTTGCTGACGGAAGCCGTCAACAGCGGCCCGGCCAAGGGCAAGGTCAACATGCTGGCCGAGATGATGCCCAAGTACTATGCCGCCCGCGGCTGGGACTCTGAGGGCCGTCCGACAGCCGAAACGCACGCGCGTCTGGGCCTGTAAGCAAGCAGGCTGACCGCTGCTGCCTTGCCGCCCCACAGCGGAAAAGCAGCAGCCGGCCTGACAGCAGCCATTTACCCAAAGGCGGTCATCCACAGACCGCCTTTCTTTATTTCTGGAGCACGCACATGACCCACCACCTGATTCTTGGCGCCGGCCCGGCCGGTGTCATTGCCGCGGAAACCATCCGCAAATTGGCGCCGCTTGACCGCATCACCATTGTCGGCGACGAGCCCGAGCCCTCCTACTCCCGCATGGCGATTCCCTATTTGCTGATCGGCAATGTGGATGAGCGCGGCACCTATTTGCGTAAGAGCCCCACGCACTTTGCCGACCTGCGCATTGACGTGGTGCAGGCCAAGGTCACGGCCGTGGATGCAGCAGCCAGAACCGTGGCGTTGGATAACGGCCAGAGTTTGGCGTTTGACACCTTGTTGCTTGCCACCGGCTCGCACCCGGTGAGTCCACCGATTCCCGGCATCAAGTCCGAAGGCGTGCATACCTGCTGGACGCTGGAAGACGCTCGCAAAATTGCTGCTTTGGCTACCAAAGGTGCGCGCGTATTGCAACTCGGCGCCGGCTTTATCGGCTGCATCATCATGGAAGCGCTGGCTGCCCGCGGTGTGCAACTGAGTGTGGTGGAAATGGGCGACCGCATGGTGCCGCGCATGATGGGGCCGACGGCCGGCGGCATGATCCGCGACTGGTGCGAGGCCAAAGGCGTGCAGGTGTTCACCGGCACGCGCGTGGAATCCATCACCGCCGGCAAACCGCTGCAGGTGTTGCTGTCCAACGGCAAGACGGTGGAGGCCGATCTGGTGATCAGCGCCGCCGGCGTGCGTCCGGCTATCGGTTACTTGGAAAAGTCAGGCGTCACCTGTCTGCTGGGTGTGCTGACCGACGAGCACCTGCAAACCAATGTGCCCGGCATTTTTGCTGCCGGCGACTGCGCCGAGGCCTTTGACAAGGTCAGCGGCAAGATGATCGTCAGTGCCATCCAGCCCAACGCGGCTGAGCAGGCGCGCATTGCCGGCGCCAACATGGTCAGCCATGCACGTGGCCAGGCAGCGCGCGCCGAACTCAAGGGCGTCACGCAGATCAATGTGCTGGATACGCTGGGCCTGATTTCCACCAGTTTTGGCGACTGGCAGGGTCGCCCCGGCGGCGAGCATGTGGAGCTGACCGATGTGCCCAACGGCCGGCACTTGAGCCTGCAGTTCCAGGGCGATGTGCTGGTGGGCTGCAACTCGGTGGGGTGGACCGAGCATGTAGGGGTGATGCGGGGTCTGGTCGAGGGACAGGTCAAAATGGGCGCCTGGAAGGAACGGCTCATGAAGGATCCGACCCAATTGGTCGAGGCTTACCTGGGTGCGGCGCAAGGGCAACAGGAATGGTCGGGTGCCCTTGACGCGCGCAGGCGCTAGCATTCAGCACAAATGAAAATCACCTTCAAGCTGTTCGCGTCTCTGACCGACTATCTGCCGCAGCAGCACCGCAGCGCCAACCAGTTGGATCTGGATGTGGCGCCGGGTGCCACCATCCTGCAAATCATCGAGCCCTTTGGCCTGCCTGAAAAAATGGTGCATCTGGTGCTGATCAACGGGCGCTATATTGCGCCCGAAGACCGGGCCACGCTGGCCTTGCAGCCCGGCGATGTACTGGCGATCTGGCCCCCTATTGCGGGCGGTTGAGGCCGACGCCCCTGTCTATCCAGGCCTGCGTGCGCGCAGTGTCTTATTTCCGGTAGGAATCGATGCGATATGCAATCTGTTTACGAAGAGCGCTTTGAGCGCGACATGGGCTGCACCGAGGCCGACTGGTTGCGCTGGCTGCCTGACGCCATCGGCGACAGGCACTGGAAGCGGCAGGAGCGAACGGTGGGCGTGCGCATTGGCGATGGCGCCTTGGGCCTGAAGTGGCTGGTGGCTGAGCCGCGCGTGATTGCGCAGGTGCAGATGCCGCGTCTGCATGTGAGCTTCCGCTTTGCCGGAGTCGATGAAGCCACACGCTACACCTTCATGAAACGCTTTGACCTCTACATGCAGCGTGGCGGTGGCTGATGCCACGCCTGCAGGGTCTGCGGGCTCAGCCCTTTGGCAGTACCGCAAAAAGCATCATCGGACTCATCAGCTCCACGCCCATCAGGAAGGCCCCGGGATGCTGTTTTTCGGAGGCTGCAGACTGGGATTTGCCGCACCACGCAACACGCCCGAACACTTCCAGTCGGACATTCGAGTCGTTGTACTCGATCGAGATGCGCTCCGACACGCCTACCTGTTCGTTCAAGGAAAAGCTGATGCCTGAGTTGGAAATATCACGCAGACTCTCGATCATGATGCGTTGACCGCGCCACACCAGCATGACCGCCCCACGGGGAACCTCGCCCAGTGGGATACGGGTCAATATGCGTTTTTCAGGGAGATTCATAGAGTAGTCTGGGTTGAGCGGTATCAAAGCTGGAGACAGAAATTTTGGGTTAAGCTGCAATAACGGGACAGGCAAAAGAATACCCGCAGGTAAGGCAAGTAGCGTACTCTGCTGAGAGAGTATTTTTGAATATAAATTTTGGGGTATTGTAAAAGTGGCCACACTATCCACACCAGAACTATTGCGGCGCGTGCCCTTGTTTGAGCACCTGTCCGACACGCAGGCCATCTCGCTGATTGGCGCACTGGAAAAAAAGCGCTTCAAGCGGTCCGAGCGCCTGGTGGAAGCGGGCCAAAAATCCAACATGCTGTATGTGATCCTGTCCGGCAAGGCCAGCGTGGTGGTGACCAATTCCAGTGGCAAGGAGCTGGTCCTTGCAAGCCTCGGAGTGGGTGACTGCATTGGCGAGATGAGTCTGCTGGACAACCAGCCACACTCTGCCAGCGTGATGGCGGAAACACAAATCGACGCCTTGGCCCTGAGCCGGGATGGCTTCAATAGCTGCATTTTGCACAACGCCCAGATGGCCGTGTCGGTCATGCGCGGCCTGGTCACGCGACTGCGCAAAGCCAACCAAAAAATCGCCTCACTGGCCCTGTTCAGCGTGTTCGGCCGGGTTGCACGTTATCTGCTCGACATGGCGGAAGATGGCGAGGGCAATCGCCTGGTGGTGAAGAAGAAGATTTCGCATGCGGCCATTGCCCGCGAAGTGGGCGCATCGCGCGAAATGGTGAGCAAAGCGCTCAAGGAGTTTGAAGCCCAGGGCTTTATCCACAAGCTCGACGACGGCACCCTGGCCATTACCGAGCGGCGAGCCAAAGCCCGCGCATGAAACACGCGCTGCTCGTCTGCTGTCTGTGCGGCCTGGCCGCGCAGCAGGCGGGTGCGCAGGTGTACACCGGTGTGAGTGCCCAAGGCTCGATTGTGCTGTCGGGCGACGCAGATGAGACCGCCAGCACCTTGCTGATTGAAGCCGAGAAAGTGGCCTTGGCGCCCCTGCCCGAGGCGCCTGCTGCGGCGCCTTTTCTGGCCCAGGTGCCGGCCGGCTATTTGTCCTACATCCAGGAGGCCAGTGCCACGTACCAGATACCGTCGGAGCTGATCCATGCGGTGATTCTGGTGGAGTCGAATTACAACCCGCGCGCCATGTCGCCCAAGGGCGCGCAGGGCCTGATGCAATTGATGCCCGCCACGGCCAAACGCTTTGGCAACACCAACAGCTGGGACCCGCGCCAGAACATCCTGGCGGGTAGCAAATACTTGCGTTGGTTGCTGGACTACTTTGGCGAAGACCTGGAGCTCACCATTGCCGCCTATAACGCCGGCGAGGGCGCTGTGATGCAGGCCGGGCGCAGGATTCCCAAATTTGCGGAGACTGAAAAATACGTGCCCAAGGTGCTCTCCATCTACAACAAGGCCAGGCGGCTGACCTGACTAGCGGGGACGCGGCATAGGCTGGATAAAGCCTGGCGGTGTCAAGGAGGGGCGGGGCTGGAACACCGGCGACCTTCCAGGAACGCTACCAGGCGCAGTTCCGGGTGCGTTTCCAGGAATAGCACCAGGTGCCATACCGGGCGCAAAGCCAGGCGCCGTTGCGGGTGCAGCTCCGGGCGCTCCACCCGGCGTGGTGCCTGGCGCTCCACCCGGCGGGGTTCCGGGTGCCGAGCCGGGTGCTGAATAACCCGCACCGGCTGCCAGCAGCGGATTGGCGGCGGGCAGGGCAGACCGGAAGATCCAATCCGAATAACGATCTTTGTCCAGAAAGTCGATGTCCCGCAAAGCGAAGCCGAAGACCTTGAAAGGGGTGTCGTTTGATTGGCTGTAGACACCCACCAGTTGGCCACTGGCCAGTCGTACTTCGCCCCAATTGGTGCTGCCCGTCATAGGATCGGCATAGAGCTTGCGCAAAAAGCGCGCGGGCTTGTCCGGTGTGCGTACATCTTCCACCAGTTCGTCCAGTGTCATGGGGAAGCGGCGGGCCGCCGGCGGTGACTGCAGGTAGTAGCGACTGATGGCCTGGCGGATTTGGTTGCCCACGAACAGCAACTCCTCTTCCTTTTCACGCTGGCGCGACTGCGTCCAGACCTCGGAGGTAGCGCTCAGCCCGACGCCGATGATGGCCAGGCCAATCAGCAGGGCAATATAGACAAAGCCGCCCTGCGCACGGACGCGCTCACCATTCGGCATAGGGAACACCGTCCGCGCCCACGCCTTCCGCACCGCTGGTGATGTTGTAGACGCCGCCGTCCTGCCCATCAAGGGAAGGAACCAGCACCCAGGCCTGGTCACTCTCGGCGATCGGGTCCCAGGGCAGGGTGCGCAAATAGTGCTTGTCGACCAGTTCGGCCAGTTGCGCAGGGTACCTGCCGGTATCGGCGTGAAATTTGTCCAGCGCATCGCGTGTGGCCGACAGGTTGGCCTTGAGCACGGTCTCCTTGCTCTTGTCGATGGAATGGAAGTAGCGTGGCGCAGCCAGCGTCAGCAGCAGGCTGATGACGGTCATGACCACAATCAGCTCAATCAGGGTGAAACCTTGGTGTTTACGCCGCATCACCAGTCCTTGTAGGGAACGCCGTTCAGCCCTGTGGCCGCGGAGCGCGAGTGGATATCAAAAATGTCGGCGCCCGGTTGCGGGTCGGCTGCGGTGCTGGCGTAGCTGCGCAGGTCCCAGTCTGCCACGCCGGTCTCCAGCGACTGGCCCACGGGGTCACGGGGGATTTTGCGCAGGAAGAAGATCTTCTTGTCCTTGCTCGGGCTCTTGGCATCAGCCACACCGTTGACCAGCATGTCCAGGCTGGGTGGGTAGCCCGAGCCCTTGGTTTCTTCCACAATGCGGCCCTCGTCGACCGCTTGCTTGTAGTTGTCCAGCGCCGTGCGGATCTGCCGCAAGGCTTCACGCAATTCACGCTCGTTGCTGCGACGCTCAGCCAGCTCCAGCATCGGAAATGCAATGGTCGACAGCAGGCCCACGATGGCCACCGTCACCAGCATTTCTATCAGCGTGAACCCGCGTGGGCGCACAGGACGGCGCAGGGTGCTCATGGTGCGGCGTTGACGTCCAGTTCCAGTGCCGCTGCTTCCGGCAGCGCCACAGTGCCACTGTCCGCGCTCTGCACATTGGCCGCACCCAGGCTGAGCTGGGTCGGGCCGGCCGCTTCCAGCACTTCAAATTGCACCTGGGCCAGGGCACCGCCCGTGGCGGGCAGGGTTTCACCACGACCGGCAGCCAGCTCCAGGCGCACCGCGCCCGCGCTGTCACCGTCGCCGGTAAAGCGCATGCCGGCGGCGTTGTTGCGCGCGCTGTCTGCCTCGGTCACGGCAATCAGCTTCAGGCGGCTGCTGTCATAGCTCAGGCTGGTCTCCAGCAGGGTCGCTGCGGCCAGCGGGGGAAACGCCAGCGTGACGGCAATCTTGTCCCCGGCCTTGGCGCTGGAGGGTGCCGACAGGGTCATGGGGCGCGGCGCGGCCACTGCGGCGGGAGCTGCAGCTGCCTTGGGCGCGACTGCTCTGGGCAGAGGCCTGGCACTGCCCGCAGCCGCAGTCGCAGTCGCTGTTGCAGGGGCCGGTGCGGCCACAGCGCCGCCCGCTGCCACGGACACGCTGCCGGCTGCAGTGCCGCTTGCGGCGGGCAGCAACTTGGCATTGCCCACCTGGCGTGTGCCAAAGCGCATATTGTTTTCGGTGCCCGACCACATCTCCAGCAGGTCGCTGTCCACCTGGCGGTTGTTGCGCACAATGCGCGGCGTGATCGACATGATGATTTCTTTTTTGTTCTTGACGTCGGTTTGCATACCAAACAGCCGGCCCAGCAGCGGGATATCGCCCAGTCCTGGAACGCGCGTCGCATCCATACCGTCCTTGTCCTGGATCAGACCGCCGATCACCTCGGTCTGGCCATCTTTCAGGCGCAACACCGTGTTCATGCTGCGTGTGCCAATGGTGTAGGCAATGGTGCCGGTTTTGGCTGCATCCGAATTGGGTGCGCCGGCAGAACTCACTTCCAGGGATAGCCGGATGGCTACTTCGCCGTCGGCATAAATCGTGGGTTCGGCTTCAATCTTGATACCCACTTCCACATACTGCACACTGGTGTTGTAAACCGCTGCGGAGCCTGCGGCTGCTGATGAGCCGGGCACGGCCGCGGTGGAAATGACCGGCAGACGATCACCCACCAGGAATTTGGCTTTTTCCTTGTTGCGCACGCGGATGCGCGGTGTCGCCAGGGTGTTGACGTCGGAGTCCGTCTTCTTGGCGGTGATGCTCACGCCCGAGCTGGATTTGAAATCATTGCGCCCCAGGGCTGTCAGTTGGTCAATGGTGAAGGTTGAGCCTTTGACCGTGTCAAAACTGGTAGGCAGGTCAATGCCCAGCGCCAGCGCCCTGTCGCGCGAAATTTCCATCACGTCCACTTCCAGCATCACTTCCGGCTCGGGCTGGTCCATGGCCACGATCAGCTTCTCGACCATGCGGATGATCTGCGGCGTGTCGCGCACCACCAGGGCGTTGGTCTTCTCGTCAACAAACATGTCCTTGGTCTTGGTCAGGGTCTTGACCATGGCCATCACGTTTTTGGGGTCTGCATTGGTGATGGCAAAGCGGCGGATTTTCAGCTCGGCGTATTCGCGCGACTTGGCCTCGGTGTCGGCGTAAATCAGGATCGAGTTCTCGCCCATGATGCGCTTGGCAGTCTGGGTTTGCATCAGGATCAGGTCGATGGCTTCTTCCACCGGCGTGTCGCGCACAAAGATGGTGACCTTCAGATCGGCCTTGACGTCCTTGTCAAACAGCACGTTCAGGCCGGTGGTCTTGGCAATCGCCTCCATCACCATGCGCAGATTGGCGTCGCGGAATTGCAGCGTCACCGGCTTCTTGCCCTTGAGGTTCAGGCTCACGCCGTTGAGCGAACTGTTCTGGCTGGTGGTTTCCAGAATCTGGCTGCGCAGTGCCACGGCGCGCGGGTGGCTGGGGTTTTCCACCAGCACACGGCCAATCACGGTGTTGGCCTGCTCCAGGTCGCCCTTGCCGTAGAGCAGGGCGGCTTCATCTACCCGCGCAGACTGGCGGCGCTCAACGTTGATGTCACTCATCGCCTGGCGCGCCGCAATATTGCCGCGGTCCAGTTGCAGCACGCGGTTATAGCGCTGCACTGCGGCTTCCCAGTGTTGCGCGGCCTTTTCCTTGTCAGCTTCCTGGAGCAGGGCTGCGGTCAAATGGTCACGCTGGAGTAGCCAGTCCTTCCTGAAAATGGCATTGCCGGGGTCCGCCTGCTTGGCGTCTTCCAGCTTGACCAGGCCTTCTTCCAGTTTGCCGTCTTCAATCAGGGACAGGCCCTCGTTGTGCATGCGGTCTGCGGCACAACCGGCCAAGGCCAGGGCCAGCAAAACGGACAGAACCGTGCGGGTCGGAATTTGTATTTTTTTCACTGGGCGCTCCCGGTGGATAAAGATTGCGAAGCCCCCAGGGGCAGGTAGGTAAATGTCACTTTGCTGGCCTCTATGCGTTCAATTTTGTAGGTGTTTTCAAGCACCTCACCCTGTGTTGCGGTAATCACCCGGGTGCCCTTGGTCAGGATCACCACGTTGGTGTCACCCTGCTCGAATTTGCCCATGAAGGCGTAGGGCAGTGGCGGCGCACTCGGCGGTGGGGGAGGTGGCGGAGGAGGTGGCGGCGGCGGCGGTGGTGGAGGCGGCGGCACGATAACCCAGCTGCTTCTGGCAAACAGTTCAGCCGTTTCTGTCTTGTTCAGGTGCTCGCGCCCGTCCACGTTCTTGAGTGGCTTGTCAAGGCTTTGTGCCGCTGCATTCAATGCCGGTTGCTCCACCGCACGCAGCTTGGGAGCCTTGGCGGCCTTGGCCGGCTCGGAGACGGATACGTCACTCTCCCGGGGGGCGAACCAGAACAGGCCGACGGTCAGCAGGGCGCCACCTGCAATCAAAAGTTTGGTTTGTTTGGGTGTCATGGCTGTGTGTCCACATACACCACAAAGACCAGCTTGGCCTCGACGGCGGCGTCATCGACCTTGTCACGCTTGAAGACGGCATTTTCCAGGGCCAGAGCCGCGTTGTCCTGCAGCACGGTATCCATAAAGTTCAGTATCTGCGTGAAGGTGCCCTTGACCGGCAAAGAGACGCGGTAGCGCGCCAACCGCTCCGAGCCGGACTGGATCCAGGCGTATTCCCCGGTGTCCAGCGTCAGCCCCTGTGCGTCGGAGGCGCGGTAGATGCGCTGGAGTGCATCGGGCACTTTATTGCCAGCCGGGAAGTTCTTGTAGAAGACCTGCAACTGCTCTTCGCGATTCAGTGCCGAACTCAGCGGCAGGCTGCTTTTGGACTCCACCTGTTGCTTGAGTGCCTGCAGCTTCCCGACGGAGCCCGCCAGTTCTTTTTCGCCGGCACGGATCAGCGTGAACCAGCCCAGTGCTGCCAGCAGCAACATGACCAGGCCCAGGCTGCCGATGCCACCCAGTTGGGCCAGCCGGTACTGTAGCTGGCGTTGCAAAGCGACGGCGCTCATTCGGTGGTCCTCCAGGTGGCCGATACGCGGAAACGCACCGGCTTTTCGGGTACGTTCTTGACGATGGTGTGGGATTGCAGCACCACTTCAGAGAAGTCTGTGCTGTTCTGCATGTCGGCCACGAACTTCAGCATGGCTTCCAGGTTGCGGCCTTCTGCCATCAGCACCACATGGCCCTTGAGCGGATCGGGTTCAATCGAAATAAAGGCCACATCGCCGCTGTTGCTGGCTGCGCCCAATGCGACAAAAAAGCGTTGCCAGGGCAGGCTCAGCTGCACCGACACATTGCGTGCGCGTTGCCAGGCCTGGGCCAGGTCGGCGGGCTTCAGCGCGGAAGTCGGGGCGGGCATGCGCAGCCTGGCCACTTCGGCCTGCACCAAGTCCCGTTGCGTGGTCAGTTGGGGATGCAACACCCATTGCCCGTAGGCGATCACCGCCGCAAGTGCTGCGCCACCCAACAGCAGCACCGCGGCGCGCACCCACAGCAGATAGCGGGGTTGGGCCAGCAGATTGAAGTAAAAGCCCTTCATGGGTTTACTCCCATCAGTGCGAAGGCGTATTTGGCGCCGGCCTTCTGGTCTTCGGTCTTCAAGGGGATGAAGCGCACCCCCTCCAGCGTGCCGAACGGCAGGTGCTCAAACGCGGGTGCATGCATAAAAATGGACACCGGTTGTGCCGCTTTCAGACTGGTGGAGGACAGCTGGATCTCCTGGCGCACACGGTTGAGCAGGGCTTCAGGGCTGTTCAACTCGGCATGGACGGAGTAAATCCAGTTCCAGGAATGGTTGCTCCAGCAACCCAGCGTGAGGCGTCCGTCTTCCAGGTTGATCAACCAGCCCTTGTCGCCCAATTGTTTGCGGTGGGTTTGCAGGGTGGCACAAAACGCGGTCTGGATGGACGTGACCTTGATCTGCTTGTCACCAAAATTGCTTTGCAGCACAGCAAACAGCGACTGGGGTATGGCCACCGAAATGCGGGACTGGCCCGGCTTGGCTGCACTCAGTCCGATGTGCCATTCGGCGCTGGCGTTGGCACCGTACACATCGTCAAAGTTCATTTTGGCCATGTTCAGGTCTTCGGCGGCATTGCGCAGGTTGACCCCCCAGGGAAAGCTGGCGTAGCGGGCCAGTTTGTCGGACAACACAATGTGCAGCTGACGCACTTTGGTTTGCCGCGCGATGTCGGTCACCACGCGCACCAGACCCTGCCAGTTGTCGGCAGCCTGGACCGAGGCCTCGCGCTGTCGCACCTCGACCGCGCGCCGGCTCCAGCCTGAGGCCTTGACCGCTTGCACCCGGTCCGGCGCAATGTACAGCGACAGGGTGTCAGGCAATAAAAGTGACACGATTGATCTCGCTTAAAGTAGTTTCACCCCTGCGCACCAGGGCCAGTGCCGATGCGCGTAGCAAAAGTGTTCCATTGGCTTGCGCCGCTTGTTTGAGTTGCCGGATCGGCGCACGGGCAATGATCAGCTCGCGTATTTCGTCGTTCAGGTTGAGAATTTCGGCAATCGCCTTGCGCCCCTTGAAGCCGCTGCCACGGCAGTGGCCGCAACCCTTGCCGGCACGGAAGCGCCAGCCCGTCACATCCTCTTGCGTCAATCCCGAGGCTTTGAGCAGCTCGGGCGTGGGGTGGTCGTCGGCCTCGCAATGCTTGCAGTTGACGCGCAACAGGCGCTGCGCCAGCACACCATTGAGCGCAGACACCAGGCTGTACATGTCCACCCCCATGTGCATGAAGCGACCGATCACGTCAAACACGTTGTTGGCGTGCACTGTGGTGAACACCAGGTGACCGGTCAGCGCCGACTGGATGGCGATTTGCGCGGTTTCGGAATCGCGAATTTCGCCCACCATGATCTTGTCCGGATCGTGGCGCAGGATGGAGCGCAGGCCGCGCGCGAAGGTCAGCCCCTTTTTCTCGTTCACCGGGATTTGCAGCACGCCGGGCAACTGGTATTCCACCGGGTCTTCAATCGTGACGATTTTTTCCGACCCGGTGTTGATCTCGGAGATGGCCGCATACAGCGTGGTGGTCTTACCGCTACCGGTGGGGCCGGTTACCAGCATCATGCCGTAGGGCTCGGAGGCCAGGCGGCGCAGCACCACGGCCACGTCTTCGTCAAAGCCCAGCGTGGTCAGTTGCAGGCCCTTCATCTGGTCGGAGAGCGACTGCTTGTCCAGAATACGCAGCACCGCGTCTTCACCGTGGATGCTGGGAATGATCGAGACGCGCAAGTCGATCAGCCGCCCTTGCAGGCTGACGCGGAAACGTCCATCCTGCGGCACCCGGCGCTCGGAAATGTCCAGCTCCGACATCACCTTGATACGCGAAATGGTTTGCTCGGCCAGATCCGAAGTGGACACGGAGCCGACCGTGCTCAGCACGCCGTCCACGCGGTACTTGATCACCATGCCGGCGGTGTCGGACTCCAGGTGGATGTCACTGGCGCCTGCGCGCAGGGCATCAAAAATGGTGGAGTTGACGAACTTGATGACCGGGCTGGCGTCTTCGCTGATGGCGCGAAAACTCAGCTCCTCGACGGAGCCGTCAGCGCCGGCTGCGCCCTCGCGGGTCTCCTGCGACTCCAGCGACTCCATGGCCCGCAGGCCCTTTTCCTGCCGCGTGAGATAGGCCGAGATGTCACTGCGGTGGGCCAGGCACTTGGTGTACGTAAAGTCCAGATTGGCATCAGCCCACTGGCGCAGCTTGTGGTCAAACGGATCAGACACCACCAGCAGCAGATCGTTGTCTTCGTCGCGCAGCAGCAGGCACTCGTGGCGCAGCATGTCGCGAAACGGCATCAGATCCAGTGCGGCCTTGATACTGTTGATGGCGGCCATGGTGACCACCGGCAGGCCCACGCGCTGCCCCAGTGCGTGCAGGAACTGCGCGTTATCGAGCTCCAGGATCTGTTGCAGTGGCTCCACCATCGGGAGGTTTTCCACCGTCGCCTGATCCTGCGCCTGGCGCATCAGGCCCATAAACTCGGAGGGAGAGGCGCTCACTTTGTCGTTCATCGGATACTTCCTGCGAGTTCGAAGATCGGGAAATACATCACGACCACAATGAAGCCAATGACCAAGCCGATGAAGGCCATCAGCAGGGGCTCAAACAACTTCACGAACCAGTCAATCCATTGGCTGATCTCGCTGTCGTAAAACAGCGCAATGCGTTCCATCATTTCGCCCATTTGTCCGGTGCGTTCACCCACGCGCAACATGCGCGCGGAGACGGCGGTGGTCAGCCCGTTCTTCTCCATGGCTTGCGAAAACGGGGAGCCTTCACGGATCATCTGGGTGGCTGTGGTCAGCTGTTGGCCCAGCGCGCCGGGGAGCAGGTCGCACACCAGTTCCAGCGAGGCCACCGCCGGCATGCCACCACGCAGCAACATGCCCAACGAGCGGTAAAAGCGTGCCAGCTGGTAGACGCGGATGCGTTCGCCCAGGGTGGGAATTTTTTGCAGTGTCTGCACGATGCGGGTCGGGGTTTCGGGCCGCGCGATCCAAAAGCCCAGGCTGACGATGGCCACGGCAATGGCGATCAGCAGCATGAGCCCGTAGTCCTGGGCAAAGTGGCCCCACTGGATGAGCAGCCTGGACATCCACGGCACCTCGCCCCCCAGGTCTTCAAAAATCTTGGCGAACTTGGGCACCACATAGCCCATCAAAAAGGCAATCACCAGCGTGCCGGCCACCATCAGCAGCACCGGGTAGATACTGGCGCTGACGATCTTTTTCTTTACCGTGTCCAGCTGGCTCTGGTAGGCCACATATTTTTCCAGCGCCTCGGGCAGTCCGCCGGTGCGTTCACTGGCCCGCACGGTGGCGACAAACAGCGGTGGGAAGGTGGTGGGAAATTGCGCCAGTGCGTTGGAGAGCGAGCTGCCGCGAAACAGGTCGGCCACCAGTTTGTCCAGCACGTCTTTGCGTTCGGGGCGGGACTCTTTTTCGCTCAGGGTTTCAATCGATTCCACCAGCGCCAGGCCCGCGTTCAGCAGGGTTAGCAACTCCTGGCTGAATTGCCCCACCGGAAAATCGCTTTTGCGTTTGCGCATGCTGGGCAAGCCCAGGCCGCCACCGCCGCCGGTGACGGACAGCACACGCAGACCGCGCTCCACGGCCATTTTGGTCGCCAGTTCCGCACTGGATGTCTCGAACGTGTCTGTGCTGACAGCACCAGTTTTGTCGATCGACCGGATGGTAAAAAGCATAGGTGAACCGCAGGCCCTGGGCGTGACGCCGCGTTATTCCCAGCTGCCGAGGTCTGCGTCTTCGCCCGTGCCGCCGGGTACGCCGTCTTTCCCGAAGGAGATGATGTCGTACTCGCCGTGCGTGCCGGGGCGCTTGTAGGTGTATTGCTGACCCCAGGGGTCGGAAGGAATGCCTTTTTTCAGGTAGGGACCGTCCCAGCGGACTTCATCCGCGGGCTTGGTGATCAGTGCGGCCATGCCTTGTTCGCTGGTCGGGTAGTGGCCCGTATCCAGCCGGTACTGGTCCAGCGCTTTGCCGAAGGACTCGATCTGCGCACGCGCCACCTTGACCTCGGATTTGCCCACCTGCTTGAAATACATGGGTGCCACATAGCCCACCAGCAAGCCGATGATGACCATCACCACCAACAATTCCAGCAGCGTGAAGCCGCGACTTGTGCGTTTGATGTGTTGCATGGAATCAGCCTTTGATCTGGTCACGGTACTCTTTCACCACTTGCTCGGCACTGGGGAAGCCTTCGAGCTGTACCCAGGTCTTTTTGCCGCCGCCGTTGATAAACATCAGCGGCACATGGTTCATCTTGTCGCCACGGTAGGCGCCAAAGGCCTTCTGGACGGCCACGCTGTTGGCCAGTGTGCCGGTGAAGTGCTGCCACTGCGCTTGCGCACCGAACTTCTTGCTATAGGCCAGCAGCCGCTCGGGGGTGTCGTATTCAGGGTCTATGGAGACGGACAGGATGCGCAGGTTTTGCATCTCGGCACCCAGCAACTCCTGTGTGCGCGAGAGAATCTGGCTCGTGACGGGGCAGACGGTGGTGCAGGAGGTGTAAATGAAGGCCACGATTGCCGGCTTCTTGCCGTCGAGCTCTTTGGCCAGCGTGGTTTTGCTGCCGTCCTGCTTGATAAGGGGTGTTGCAGCCAACGGCACATCGATCATGCTGCGCTTCACAGCGGCGTTGGTGTCTGCCTTGTGGTTTGCGTGCGGATCGGCGCTTGTCATGTCCATCTTGGACATGTCGTGTCCCGCGTGTGGATCTGGATCTGCAGCCTGCACCCCGTGGGAGAAGCCCAGCCCGCAAGTCACAAGCATGGCTGCCGTTAGCTGGACGAGCACGTTCGCCCGGTTGGTAGTTTTCATATTGTTTTCTGCGCCCCAATTTATCTTCGTATGTACCGCACGCGCAATGGTACGCGAACCAATGCACTTCAAGCCCCTCTTCTGTTACACAAATCCAACAGACAAGGGCAACTGCCTATACTTTGCACGCAAAAGCCCGTAAGCGATCAAATATGATAGATCTGAAAATTTGAGGAAATGCCAGTTTTTCACGCTTTGTGCAATTTTTTTAGAGACTTGCTGTCACCAGCGCGTGAAAAACTGGAATTTTTGAGCACCTTGGTTACCGATGCGTCCTATCCAATGCACACATTGGCGGGCGGTGTTGCGGGGCACAAGACACACTGTGCATTGAGATGAAACCGAAATGAATGACGCAACCATCGTATTTGTCGACTTGGCTGGAAGCACCGCGCTCTACCAGTCCCTGGGCAACGCCAAGGGCGCTGAGCTGGTCTCCGGTTTGACCGATTGGATTGGGCGCTTGTGCCAGGCCAGCGGCGGCCAGGTGATTCGGGACCTGGGCGATGGCGTGCTGATGGCTTTTGGCTCCGGGGGCGCGGCAGTGGACTGTGCCGTTCAAATTCAGTGCCGGCAGAACGAGCGCAACCTGAACCTGCCCGAGGACCGGCAGGCCGAACTCAAGATCGGTATGGCAAGGGGCGCTGTTGTCGCAGGGCAGAACGCCTGGCTCGGCGAAGTGGTCAACCTGGCAACCAGCCTGAGCCGGCACTGTGTTCCGGCCCAAATCCTCGCAGCCGCCCCCGTGCTGGACCAAATTACCGTGCAGGGCTTTGCGCGTTTTCGCAGCCTGGGCAGCATGCACATGCCGGGCAGGAGCCAATCGGTCGAGGTGTTCCAGATCGAATGGCGCCCCGAAGGCAATGCCGCTGCGCAGACCGTGCGCGGCGCGCTGGAGCACATGGACTTTGAAGACAGCAGACCCATGGGCGGCATCTGCCTGACTGGGGCCGACCGCCAGCTGACCTTCCTGCGGGATGAACTGCCGATCGTGCTGGGGCGCCACGAGCACGCGCATTTCACGCTGCAGGATGCGAGCGTGTCACGGCTGCACGTCAAAATTTACGAACTGGATGGCATGCTGGTGCTGGAAGACACCAGCCGCCACGGCACCTCGGTGCGCTTTACCTCCGGCACCACCGTGCTGACTTTGCGCAGCCAGGAATGTGTGCTGCACGATGCCTGCGAAATCGCGTTTGGCAGTGCGTTTAATGCCGGGACCGTACCCCAAGTGGCGCTCCAGTTTTTCAACTGACCCCTGCCCGGGTTCAGCGCTTGCGCGGGAAATCCCACCAGGGCAGCACACGGCGCAGGGACTGCACCTCGCCACTTTGCCAGGACGCATAGCCCGGCAGGCTGGAGAGCCGGGCCTTCCAGGCAGGGCTTTTGAGCAGCATCATGAGCGCCACGATGGCGGGATCTTCCAGCGCCGACTTCAGGCACACCAGGTGGTAGCTTTCTACCAGCAGAGGTACAAAGTCCAGGCCGTGGGCGCGCGCCGCCACCTCGATGCCCAGCCCGACATCGGCGGCACCGGACGCAATGGCGTGGGCTACGGCGGTGTGCGAGGGTTCGGTGTGCGCATAGCCGGGGAACTGCGCCGCTGGCAATTCGCTTTGCGCCAGCAACTCGTCCAGCACCACGCGGGTGCCTGCGCCCAAGGGGCGGTTGATAAAGCGCGCTGTGCGGCTCTGCACGTCGCGCAGGGAGCGCAGCTGCATCGGGTTGCCCGCAGCCACCATCAGACCTTGGGTGCGGGTTGCAAAACCGATGATTTTGTGCAGTCCTGTCTTGAGCAGCGGTTTGTAGATTTTCTCGGCCACCGAACCCTGCAAGGGGTTTTGCAGGGTGTGAAAGCCCGCCAGCGTGCAGCGCCCCTCGTTCAGTGCGCGAATAGCGTCCACGCTGCCACTGAAGCGGATGTCCAGGTGCAGGCGGCTGTGCGCGGCCGACCAGGCTTCGCTGTCCAGCGCAAACTCACGCAGTGCGCCCAGTGCATGGTCGTGGCTGGCATACAGGGTGGCAACATGGGACTCAGCATCGAACGCCACCGCAAAGGCGCGCTCCAGTTCGCTGTGCAGTGATTCGATTTGCGGTGCCAGGCGGGCCTGGGCCTGGCCTTCGGCCCACATCAGCTTGGAGCCGAATTCGGTGAGCCTGGCCGACTGGCCTTTTTCCCAGATTAGCAACTCATTGCCCAACTCCTGTTCCCAGCGTTTGAGTTCGCCCCAGACGTGCCGGTAGCTCAGGCCCAGGGCGCGTGCGCCGGCCGAAATGGAGCCGTGCGCCGACACCGCCTGCAACAGGTCGATGAGCGGGTTGCGCACCAGCGCGGGGCTGGTCTGGCGGGAGAGGGTGTAGTGGAACTGAAGCCTATGCACGGTATTTCATACGTTGGGGAATCGAGCTGCGACTACGATACCTGAAGTTATGACGAGCTTTACCGATAGCGCCGCAACGGCGCTGAACCTGGTGGTTTCACTGGACCCCAACCTGATGGCCATTGTGGCGCGTTCCCTGTGGGTGAGCGCCTGGGCCTCCTTGATTGCCTGCGCCCTGGGTTTGGTGCTGGGTGCTGCGCTGGGCGTCACGCGCTTTGCCGGGCGGGGTGCCCTGTTGGCCCTGCTCAACACTTTTTTGGCCGTGCCTTCGGTGGTGGTGGGGCTGGTGGTGTACCTGCTGCTGTCGCGCACCGGGCCGCTGGGTTTTCTGGGCTGGTTGTTTTCCTTCAAGGCCATGGTGCTGGCGCAGGCGCTGCTGGTGCTGCCGGTCGTCACTGCGCTCACGCGCCAGGTCGTGGAGGACGCCGAAGGCCTGCACGGTGAGCAACTGCAATCACTGGGTGCGCGCTCGCTGTTGCGCGGCGTGCTGCTGGCCTGGGATGAACGCTATGCACTGCTCACGGTGCTGCTGGCCGCCTTTGGCCGTGCGGTCTCGGAAGTGGGCGCGGTGATGATTGTGGGCGGCAATATCGACGGTTTTACCCGGGTGATGACCACGGCGATTGCCCTGGAGACCAGCAAAGGCGACCTGCCCCTGGCGCTGGGGCTGGGTCTGGTGCTGCTGGTGGTGGTGCTGTTGCTGAATGTGTTGGTGGCACTCGTGCGCCGCTGGCGCGAGCAGGAAGAGGGCGCGTCTGCCGCCCTGCCGCAACTCGGAGTGGGCCTGTGAGTTCTGATGCAAGCCCCGGCCGGAGCGCGCCCGGCCGGGAACGGCATGCAGACGCAGTGCCCAGTCCGGTGTTTGTGCTGGAGCGTGCGGGTGTGCGATTCGGGGGCGGCGCCCGTGCGCTGCCCGCGCTCAGTGAGATTGATTTGCGGATTGCGGCTGGCGAGCGTGTGGCCCTGATTGGTGCCAATGGCTGCGGCAAGAGCACCTTGTTGCGCCTGTTGCACGGTCTGGTGCAGCCCAGCAGCGGCGCTTTGCAGCGCGACGAGCGCGTGGGTCACGCCATGGTGTTTCAGCGCCCTTACCTGATGCGCACCTCGGCCCAAAACAATGTGGCGCTCGGCCTGTGGTTGCGTGGCCAGGGTTGGGCTGCGGCCAAGCAGGCGGCGGGGCAGGCCTTGCACAACTTCGGCCTGGCCGAGCATGCCTTGCGCCCTGCGCGCAAGCTCTCGGGTGGACAGCAGCAGCGCGTGGCACTGGCGCGCGCCTGGGCCACGCAACCGCGCGTGTTGCTGTTGGATGAGCCGACCTCCAGCCTGGACCCGCACGCCAAGCGCGAGGTGGAAGCCTTGATTAGCCACATCGCCGAGCGTGACCCACAGATGACATTGGTGTTTGCCAGTCACAATCTGGGGCAGGTCAAGCGCCTGGCCAGCCGGGTGGTCTACCTGGAACAGGGCCGTGTGCTGGCTGACCTGCCGGTACAGGAATTTTTTGGTCCGGAGCTGCTCATGCGCAGTTATGCGCAAGCCCATGCATTTGTAAAAGGAGAATTTGTATGAAGTCGACTCAATCCCGCGCTGTTTCCATTTCCCTGGGCCGCAGGCTCACGCTGCTGGCCTTGGCCTGCGGCGCCAGCTTTGCCGGCATGGCCCAGGCGCAGAGCATCGTGATGGCGTCCACCACCTCGACCGAGCAATCGGGTCTGTTTCCGTATTTGCTGCCCGAGTTCAAAAAGGCCACCGGCGCGGATGTGAAGGTCGTGGCGGTTGGCACCGGTCAGGCCATCGACATGGGCCGCCGTGGCGACGCGGACGTGCTGTTTGTGCACGACCAGGTGGCCGAAGAAAAAGTGGTGGCTGAAGGTTTTGCCATCAAGCGCTTTGCGGTGATGTACAACGATTTTGTGCTGATCGGCCCGGTGGCGGACCCGGCCAAACTCAAAGGCAACACCATTGCCGAGGCCTTGAAAAAGGTGGCCGCCAGCAATGCCGGCTTTATCTCGCGCGGCGACAAGAGTGGCACCCATGCAGCCGAGTTGCGTTTCTGGAAGGCGCTGGGCGAGGGCGCATCCAAGGGCGCGGGCTACAAGGAATGTGGTTGCGGCATGGGCCCGGCCCTGAACATGGCAGCCAGCACCGGCGCCTATGTGCTGGCCGACCGCGGCACCTGGCTGAGCTTCAAGAACCGTGCCGATCTGGCCGTGCTGGTGGAGGGCGACAAGGCCTTGTTCAACCAATACGGCGTGATGGTGGTGAACCCCGCCAAGCACCCGCATGTGAAAGTGGCGGAAGCTCAGAAGTTTGTTGATTGGGTGATTTCACCCGCCGGCCAGGGCGTGATTGCGTCTTACAAGATCGACGGACAGCAGCTGTTTTTCCCCAACGCGGGGAAATAGCCCAACGGGCGCTTACACCACCGCCCGCACCGGCTGCAGCAGCACCACCAGCGCACCGGCACCGCCTTGCATGGGAGGCGCCTGCACAAAGGCCACCACCTCGGCCTTTTGCACCAGCCAGCGGTGTACCTTGTCTTTGAGCACGGGCGCCTTGCCCGGTGAGCCCAGGCCTTTGCCGGTGACCACACGCACGCAGCGTATGCCC
>CANFIH010000058.1 GCA_947446855.1 Burkholderiales bacterium | reverse complement strand
GGCAGCCAGACGGCCGTGCATGACTTCTCCATCTCCATTGAGAAGGGCGAGTTCATCACCTTCCTGGGCCCCTCGGGCTGCGGCAAGACCACCATTCTGCGCATGCTGGCAGGTTTTGAGTCGCCCTCGGTGGGCAGCATCGTCTTTGACGGCAAAGACGTGACACACCTGCCTACCAACCAGCGCAATGTGGGCATGGTGTTCCAGTCCTACGCGCTGTTCCCCAACATGACGGTGGCCGAGAACATCGGCTTTGGCCTGAAGGTGGCCAACGCCAGCAAGGCCGAGGTGGATGCGCGCGTGAAGGAGATGCTCAAACTGATCAAGCTAGACGCCCTGGCCGACCGCTACCCCTGGCAGATGTCCGGCGGGCAGCAACAGCGCGTGGCACTGGCCCGGGCCCTGGCCAATAAGCCCAAGGTGCTGCTGCTGGACGAGCCGCTCTCCGCGCTGGACGCCAAGATCCGCATTTCGCTGCGCGAAGAAATCCGCGAGCTGCAGCGTGAACTCAACATCACCACCGTGTTTGTGACGCACGACCAGGAGGAGGCACTGTCCATTTCCGACCGCATCGTGGTGCTCAACGAAGGCCGTGTGGAGCAGACCGGCACGCCCGCCTCCATTTACAACTTTCCGCGCACGCGCTTTGTGGCCTCCTTCATCGGCACGCTGAACCAGCTCAGTGGCGACATCGTGGACACCGCCCTGGGCGAAATCCGCGTGGGTAAACAACTGCTGATTACCAGCAACCCGCTGGACGATTTGCATAGCGGCCAGAAATGCACGCTGGCGATCCGCCCGGAGGCCGTCACCCTCGGCGGTGCAGGCGCCGGCAAGAACACGGTGCAAGCGGTGGTGGATGACGTGAGCTTTCTGGGCTCCATCGTGCGCATCCGCACACATCTGGGCAGCGAGGTGCTGTCCATGGATGTGTTCAATGATCCCAACCAGAAACTTCCGGCGCGTGGCGACACCGTGTCGCTGAGCTTTGCGTTTGAGAATTTGCTGGTGCTGGCCTGAAGCCTCAGGGTCAGGAAAAAGCCACTTTGCTGATGCAGCTAACAGCGTGTTGGCAACAGGTTGCAGGCAAAAAGCATGGAGCCACACCCTGCAGCGGATCGCATTGCCGCAGGAGCGGACATCTCATTTCGCCGGTACATGCTTGCTTTCTAGCCTACTACCGGAGAGCAAATTTCGACCAGCGTCCCGTCAGGACAGCGCACGTACGAAACGGTCTGACCCCACGGTTTCAAGGCAGGCTCCTTTATGGAGACCGCGCCCTCAGCGATTGCCTTTGCGTGCGCTACTGCGACATCGTCGGTGACAAGCGCAATCTCCATGCCCAGTGGTTCCCCTGAATGGCTGGCCTTGACATAACCACCGGGCAGATTGGATGCGCCAAGGTCATGGGTTGCGAATGCCAGCGCCGTTGAACCGGTGTCCAGTTCGCCGTAGCCCGATGCGTGAACAAACCGTCGCTTGAATCCGAATGCTTTTTCAAAGAACTCCACCGACGCAAGCACGTCAGGGACATAGACGATGGTGTAACCGAATTTCATGATTTGCTCCTCGCGTTCAATGCCAGATCCGCCTTGCCCTTCATTGCAAATTTCCACCATGGGAGTGATTCCGCCGTCTCCGTGAAGTGCTGCACGGCCAGCAGATCACGAACGATACCTTTTCCGATATTCGGCAACGCGGTCCACTGTGCGAGCATAGGTGGCTCCGCCCATGCGATGTAGGCATATTTTCGTCGAACGAAGGAGCCTAAAAGCCGGCCAATGGAAGGACTGCAAGCAGCCCACCATCCCCGTGCGCTAACCCGTCAGGCCGCTGCGCGCACCGGCAAACCCGCCAACTCCGGCTGCAACTGCAAACGGTCCATCCCGCTGAAACACACAAAGCGTTTGTTCGTGGCGCGGCCTATGGCACACAAGCCCAGTTTCTGCGCCACCGCGTGGCCCATTTGCGTCATGCCGCTGCGCGACACGGCCACGGCAATGCCCATTTGCGCGGCCTTGACCACCATCTCGCTGGTCAGGCGGCCGGTGGTGTAGAGGATTTTTCCGGCACTGTGGTGGCCATTCAGGGCCATCCAGCCGGCGATGGTGTCGATGGCGTTGTGGCGACCCACGTCTTCCACAAACAGCAGCAATGCTTCCCCGGCAAACAGCGCGCAGCCATGCACCGAGCCCGCCGTTTTGTAGACGCTTTGCTGCAGGCGGATGGCGTTCACCACCGCATAGAGTTCGGCCTGCGTGATGCGCGTGTCCGGCAGCGTGAGCTGGTCTACGCCTTCCATCATGTCGCCAAACACACTGCCCTGGCCGCAGCCGGTGGTGACCACGCGGCGCGCCGTCTTCTGCGCCAAATCGGCAATGCCGCTGCGCGTCTTCACGGCGGCGGCACCCACCTCCCAATCGACGGTGATGGACTCGATGTCATCAAAGCCGCTGACCAGGCGCTGGTTCAGCAGATAACCCAGCACCAGCCACTCCGGGTGTGCGCCCAGGGTCATCAGGGTGATGAGCTCGCGCTTGTCCACGTACACCGTGAGCGCGCGCTCGCTGGGAATAGCCAACTCGTATTGCTCGCCGAACTCGTTCACCACTTCCACCACATGGGTGAGCGCTGCGCTGGCCTGGGTCAGATAAAGCGAAGGGTTGTGCATGGTGGTGCTCACAATGTGGTGAATAGGGCCTAGGCCGCCAGCGCTGCCGTGCCGTAGCCCGGCGCTGCGGTCGGCGTGCCACCCCGGCGAATCGCCACGGCGCAGTACTTGAACTCGGGGATCTTGCCGACCGGGTCCAGCGCCGCATTGGTCATCAAGTTGGCCGCTGCTTCGTAGTAGGCAAACGGAATGAACACCGCGCCGCGTGGCGTGCCGTCATCGCGCCGCACATGGATGGCGACCTGGCCGCGGCGCGATTGCACCGTCACCACATCGCCCGCCTCCAGCCCCATGGCCGCCAGGTCTTCACCACACATCGAGGCTGTGGCCATGGGCTCAATCGCGTCCAGCACCACGGCGCGGCGCGTCATGCTGCCGGTATGCCAATGCTCCAGCTGGCGGCCGGTGATCAGCACAAACGGGAACTCGGCATCGGGCCGCTCGTTGGCGGGGATGATGTCGGCCGGCACCAGATTGACGCGGCCGTCCGTCGTGTCAAAGCGGTTGATAAACACCGTGGGCGCGCCCGGGTCTTCGGCGCTCAGGCAGGGATAAGTTACGCTGGACTCGCGCTGCAGCCGCTCCCAGGTAATGCCCGAGATGGCGGTGTGCATGGCCTGGCGCATTTCGTCATAGACCGCTGCCACGCCATCGAACTCGCCTGCGTAATTCCAGTTCAGGCCCATGCGATTGGCGATCTGCTGAATGATCCACAAATCCGGCTTGGCCTGCCCCGGCGCGACGAGCGCCTGCTTGCCCAGCTGCACCATGCGGTCGGTGTTGCTGACGGTGCCGTTCTTCTCCGGCCAGGCGGTGGCGGGTAGCACCACATCGGCCAGCCAGGCGGTCTCGGTCATGAAGATGTCCTGCACCACCATGTGTTCGAGAGACGCCAGCGCGTGGCGCGCGTGGTTCAGGTCCGGGTCGCTCATGGCCGGGTTCTCGCCCATGATGTACATGCCGCGCACCTTGTGCGGGTCGCTGTCCGGCGCCAGCGCCTTGTGCATGATCTCCACCACGGTGTAGCCGGGCTGGTCGTCCAGTTTCGTGTCCCAGAAATTCTCGAACCAGGCGTGCGCTGCCGCATTTGTCACGCGCTGGTAGTTGGGGAACATCATGGGGATCAGGCCGGCATCCGACGCACCCTGCACATTGTTCTGTCCGCGCAGCGGATGCAGGCCGGAGCCCGGTTTGCCGATCTGGCCGGTGACCGTGACCAGCGCAATCAGGCAGCGCGCGTTATCCGTGCCATGCACGTGCTGACTCACGCCCATGCCCCACAGAATCATGGCGCTCTTGGCCTTGGCAAAGGCGCGTGCCACTTCACGCAGCTTCTGCGCCGGGATGCCGCAGATCGGCTCCATGGCCTCCGGGCTGTAGCCCTTGACGTTCTCGCGCAGCGCCTCGAAGTTGTTGGCGCGCTTGGCAATAAAGTCCTGGTCCGCCAGTCCCTCTTCGATCACGGTGTGGATCAACGCGTTCAACATCGCCACGTCGGTATCGGGCTTGAACTGCAGCGTGCGCCAGGCGTGTTTGCCAATGTCGGTGATGCGCGGGTCGGCCAGCACAATCTTGGCGCCCAGCTTGGAGGCGTTCTTCATCCAGGTGGCCGCCACCGGATGGTTGGCCGTGGGGTTGGAGCCGATCACAAAGATCAGCTCCGAATGCTGCACGTCGTTGACCTGGTTGCTCACCGCCGCCGAGCCCACGCCCTCGAGCAGGGCTGCCACGCTGGATGCATGGCACAGGCGGGTGCAGTGGTCGACGTTGTTGCTGCCAAAGCCGGTGCGCACCAGCTTCTGGAACAGATAGGCTTCCTCGTTGCTGCCCTTGGCCGAGCCGAAGCCCGCCAGCGCCTTCTTGCCATAGGTGTCGCGCAGGCCCTTGAGCGTGCCGGAGCTCAGCGCCAGCGCTTCTTCCCAGGTGGCTTCGCGGAACACATCGGACCAGTCGGCCGTGTTGCGGTTGAGCGCGTTGAGCGCCTCCGGGTCTTTGGGCACGCCAGGTTTGCGGATCAGCGGCATGGTGAGGCGTTGCGGGCTGGAGGCGTAGTCGAAACCAAAGCGGCCTTTGACGCAGAGTCGGTTGTGGTTGGCCGGGCCATCGCGGCCGTCGACGCTGACGATTTTGTTGTCTTTGACGTTGTAGGTAACGAGGCAGCCGACGCCACAGAAGGGGCAAACGGAGTCGACTTTTTTGTCGACGATTTGCGAGCCGATCTGTGTCTTGGGCATGAGCGCGCCGGTCGGGCAGGCCTGCACACATTCACCACAGGCCACGCAGGTGCTGTCACCCATGGGGTCGTTCAGGTCAAACACGATTTCGCTGTGCGAGCCGCGCATGGCGTAGCCGATGACGTCGTTCACCTGTTCTTCGCGGCAGGCCCTGACGCAACGATTGCATTGGATGCAGGCGTCGAGGTTGACGGCCATTGCGGGGTGGGAAATGTCTTGTTTGGGTTGCTGTCTTCTCAGTGCTTTGAGTTGGGGACGAACGGTTACGCCCATGCGGTCGGCCCAGTAGCTGAGTTCGCCGTGTTGGCCTAATGCTTTAGCTGCGTTATTGGCGCTCGCCTCTGCCCCAACGGCGCCAGGGGGCAGGCCGGGCTCCTCATGGTGCGAGCACAAATCGTCACCCGGCCCGCCCCCTGTCACCGCCGTGTCAGAGGAACCTGGGGACGCAGCTGTTTCAAAACCACTTCCGGTAGCGCGAGCATTTGCTTCGGTATTTTGAATTCCACCCGTGTGCACACCCACACCCGCTGTGACGGGGGATGCGCCGGGTGACGATTTCTGCTCGCAGTATGAGGAGCCCGGCGTATCCCCCGGCGCAGCAGCGCCGGAAGTAACGTCAGCATCGTTCCACTTGTACCCAACATCCGGCATATCCGACAACAGCATCTCAAGAACCATCTTCTGGCTCTTCTCCACCCGCGGTGTCTTCAACAACACTTCCATCCCTGCAGTCGCGTTACGACAGCAACTGGGCGCCAGGGTGCGCTCACCCTTGATCTCCACCACACAAGCCCGGCAGTTCCCATCCGCCCGCAAACCATCTTTAAAACACAGGTGCGGAATGTCGATGCCATGGCGCTTGGCGGCTTTGAGGATGCTCTCGCCCTCAAACGCCACCACCGTCTGCTGGTCCAGCTTGAACTCCACCATCACGGGAGTCACTTCATTGAGTTTGGTCGGCGCGTTCATGCTGTTACTCCTGCGCCATTCACCTCGTGCGCAAAATACTTCACCACGCAGCGCACCGGATTGGGCGCTGCCTGACCCAGGCCGCAAATCGAGGCATCGGTCATCACGATATTCAGGTCTTCCAGGGTCTCCACGTCCCACACCGGTGCTTCCAGCAGCGTGGCCGACTTGGCTGTGCCGACGCGGCAGGGCGTGCACTGGCCGCAGCTCTCGTGGGCGAAGAAACGCATCATGTTCAGGGCCGCGTCACGGGCGCTGTCGTGCTGGCTCAGCACGATGACCGCGGCAGAGCCGATGAAGCCACCGTGCGGCTGCAGGGTGTCAAAGTCCAGCGGCACATCGGCCAGGCGCTCGGGGAAGATGCCACCCGACGCACCGCCGGGCAGATAGGCGTAGAGCTGATGGCCGTCGAGCATGCCGCCGCAGTATTCGGCAACCAGCTCGCGCAGCGTGATGCCGGCCGGTGCCAGCTTGACGCCGGGGTGCTTGACGCGCCCGCTCACGCTAAACGATCGTAGGCCCTTGCGCCCGTTGCGGCCAAAGCTGCTGAACCAGCCGGGGCCACGCTCCACGATGTCGCGCACCCAGTACAGGGTCTCGAAGTTGTGCTCCAGCGTGGGCCGGCCGAACAGGCCGACCTGCGCGATATAGGGCGGGCGCATGCGGGGTTCGCCGCGCTTGCCTTCGATGCTCTCGATCATGGCGGACTCTTCACCGCAGATATAGGCACCGGCGCCGCGCCGCAACTCAATGGTCGGCAGCGGGCATGGCGGGTTGGCCTGCAGGGCGGCCAGTTCGGCCTCCAGAATGGCGCGGCAGCCATGGTATTCATCGCGCAGGTAGATGTAGCAATGGTCTATGCCCACCACCTGGGCAGCAATCAACAGGCCTTCCAGGAAGCGGTGCGGGTCGCGCTCCAGGTAGGTGCGATCCTTGAAGGTGCCGGGCTCGCCTTCGTCGATGTTCACCGCCATCAGCTTGGGGGCTGGCTGGTCGCGCACGATGCGCCACTTGCGCCCAGCCGGAAAACCAGCGCCGCCCAGACCACGCAGGCCCGAGTCTTCCATGGCCTTGATCACGGCTTCCACATCCTGCTCGCCATTCACCAGCGCGGCAGCCAAACCATAACCGCCGTGGGCACGGTAGGACGCGTAGCCGGTGTAGCCGGGCGCCACCTCAATTTCATGCGGCACAGGCGAGACGCTGCGCTCGGCCTGCTCTGCCGCCACAAAAACTTGGTCCATCTCGGCCTCGGGGTGATGGGCCTGAGCCGACTCCACCAACGCCACGACCGCATCGGCTGTGGCATGCGGCACCGGGTGCTGGTGCACCACCGCCACCGGTGCCTGTTCACAGCGACCCAGACAGGGCGCGGGGATCACACGCACCTCCTGGTTGCCCAGCAGCGCGGGCAAGCGCTGCAGCAAATCCTGCGCACCGGCCATCTCGCAACTCAGTCCATCACACACGCGCACCGTCAAACCCGGAGCTGCCGCGTCCCCCTTCACCACCTCAAAGTGGTGGTAGAAGGTGGCCACCTCAAACACCTCGGCCATGGGGATGTTCATCTCCTTGGCCAAGGCCACCAGGTGCCGGTCGTGCAGGCAGCGGTAGGCGTCGTTGAGTTTGTGCAGGTGCTCGATCAGCAGATCGCGCCGGTGCGGTGCGGCGCCGATCAGCGCGCGCACCTCGATGAGCGACACGTCATCCACTTGCCGCCCCTTGAGTTTGCTTTTGCGGCGAATGCGCTCGCGCATATCGTCCACGGTGCCCAGGGACACGGGCTTTACTTCAGGGGCTACAGATAAAGACATATTCACTCACAGTCACCAACAACGATTACGTTCAATCAGGCGAAGAACTTGGCCACGCTCAGCGTGGTGCGGTACACGCCCCAGCACAGCGGCAGACCGACTGCCACCCAGGCCAGCACCACCACAAAAGTGGGCACCGTGTCGGCACTGCCGCCGTCGGCGCGGTGCACCTCGTTGGACACGGCCTTGTCGTGGGCCAGGCGCTTTTCTTCGGCCAATTCTTCCGCATTCATGAACCACTTGTCATTCAAGGGGCGAACCAACAAGTTGCAAATGAGACCAATCACCAGCATGCCCACCAGGATGTACATGGTCTGGTTGTAAACCTGCTCGCGCGGGATGCCTAAGCCCAGTTGGTATTCGCGCATGTAGTTCACCACCACCGGGCCCAGCACGCCGGCCGTGGCCCAGGCGGTGAGCAAACGGCCGTGGATGGCGCCCACCATTTGCGTACCGAAGATGTCGGCCAGATAAGCCGGCACGGTGGCAAAGCCGCCGCCGTACATGCTCAGGATCACGCAGAAGGCGCCCACAAACAACACGGTGCTGCCGGCGGCGGCGCTGCCAGGCACGCTGAAGTACATGGCGCCACCCAGCACAAAGAACACCACATAGGTCAGCTTGCGGCCCAGCTTGTCCGACAGGCTGGCCCAGAAAAAGCGCCCGCCGATGTTGAACAGCGAGAGCAGCGCGGTAAAGCCGGCGGCCACGCTGGCAATGGCGGCGAGTTGCGCCTTGTCGAGCTCACCGAACTTCTTGGCCACGCCGATCAGCGAACCGCCAAACACTTCCTGCAACATGGGCGAAGCCATGCCGATCACGCCAATGCCCGCGCTCACGTTCATGCACAGCACCATCCAGATCAGCCAGAACTGGGGAATGCCCCAGACCTTCTTCACATGCACGTGGTGCTTGGTGATCATGATGTTGACGGACTGGCCGGTGGGCACGCTCCAGCCCTTGGGCATCCAGCCGGTCTCGGGCACGCGGTAGCCCAGGGCACCGGCCATCATGAAGACAAAATAGATCAGCGCCATCACCACAAAGGTCTGCATCACGCCCACGTCGGTGGGGCTGGCAAAGTACTTCATCAGGTCGGCTGCCAGGGGCGAGCCGATCATGGCACCGCCGCCAAAGCCCATGATGGCCATGCCGGTGGCCATGCCGCGCCGGTCCGGGAACCACTTGATCAACGTGGACACCGGCGAGATATAACCCAGGCCCAGGCCGATGCCGCCAATCACACCCGAGCCCAGAATCATCATCCAGAACTGGTGCAGGTAGACACCTAAGGCCGAGATCAGCATGCCGCCACACCAGCACAGTGCAGCCACCACACCGGCCTTGCGCGGGCCGGCCCGCTCCAGCCAACCGCCCCAGATAGCGGCACTCGAACCCAGCAGCACAAAGAACAGCGTGTACATCCAGCCCAGGGTGGAAATTTGCCAGTCGCAGGTGGTGGTGAAGAGCTGGCCGATAAAGCCCACGTCGGGGCCGCACTTGATGGCCTCCTTGATACCCAGCGCCTTGCTCAAAGGCAGCCAGAACACGGAAAAACCGTAGGCCATGCCGATGCACAGGTGAATAGCCAATGCGGCCGGCGGAACCAGCCAGCGGTTGAAGCCGGGACCGGCAATGATGCGTTCTTTATCCAGCCACCCGGGGGAAGCAGTTGTCATGAGAGTCTCCTACGTTTATGTTTTTTCAGTCGACCGACCTCCGCGGCGCTCATAGGACACCTGTGCGGAGTGGGCGCAGTATGCAAGGCGCTCTCATACACGTCCAATTGAATCGACGCATGGGCTGATACAAGGATTGAATGTGGCAGCAGCCTCCCATCAGGGGCCGTGCCACCGCCCTGCGAAGGCACTCACATGATCAGGGACCAGCCGATACCCAGTGTCAGCAAGACGGTGGTCACCCCTGCGGCCAGCCACCATACGGGCACATGCCGGGCTGAGGTTTGCGGCGCGCGAAGCGGCAATTGGTGGGGACGCATATTCAGACCATTCCAAAATGTTCACGGTGGATGTGATGCGCGGCCACGCCCGCGCGCAACAGACACTGCTCCGCCATTTCCATCAAGGCCTGCGGCCCGCAAATGAAATAGCTGGCTGACAGGGCGGCGTGGGGCAGGTGGCGCAGGATAAAGGCCTGGTCCAAACGGGCGCCACCGGGGGCGGCCGTCTGCAAGGGCTTGGAAAAGACATGGGTCACCGCCAGCGACAGGCGGGTCTGCAGTCGCTCAATTTGGCTCCGGCACACAATGCTGTCCTCGTTTTTGCTGGCCAGCCACAGATGGCAAGGACGTGCGGAGCGTTGGTCGGCCAAGGTTTCCAGCATGCTCACCAGGGGCGTCACGCCCACCCCGGCCGCGATCAGAACCAGCGGCGCGCGCTGCTCCTCATCCAGGCAGAAGCCGCCATAGGGGCCATCCACATACAGGATTTCACCCACTTGCAAACGCGCCACCTCGGCGCTAAAGCCCTCGTGCCCCTTGATGGTGAAGCCAATGCGGTCCGTCGCCTCGGCGCTGGAGGAGATGGAAAAGGGGTTGTAGGAAAAAGCAAACAGCAGGTTGCTCCGGGTGATCCAGGCAAACTGCCCGGCCTTGAAGCGAAAGCCTTTGGCGCCGTACGAGCCCTTGTGCACCAAAGCCAGCTCCAGGCTGACCGTCCCGTCGGCATGGGGTACGACCTGCGTGACGCGCCAGCGCCGCTTGTAATGCAGCAAGGGCTTGAACACCCGCACCCACAGACCCAAGCCGAGAAAGAGCAGGGTCAGCACTTGCCAGGTGAGGCGTTGCCAAGGGTCTTTCAGGTAATAGTTCACCAGCCACACATGCGCCATGGCCGCAACCAGCACCGTCAGGGCCAGCAGCCAGTGGCTGATCTGCCAGGCCTTGTAACTGATACCCCAGCGACGACGCAACAGCGACAACAACACCAGAGCGACCAGGGCCAGGGCGGACAGCAGCGCGAACTTGGCCCTCAGCGGGGACGTAAAGACATTCAGCAGTTGCAGGTATTTGGCGTCCATGGCAAAGAGCATGGCCGGGTGCACCAGCGCAAACACCGTCGCCGGATAGGCCATCGCCCTGTGGAACGCAAGCACCGCGTCCATGCCGATGGGGCCCGACACCCATTGCATGCGCGAGGCAATCACAAACTGGGCGCCCAGCATGGACAGCGAAAGAAAGCCCAGGGCAATCGAAAAATTCAGCCAAAACCCACGCCCGTGTTCCAGATTGATGGCACCGCCCACCAGCGGCACACTGACCACACAAACATACAAAACCATCCAGGCAACAGAAGACCATTTCAAACGAATCACGCAACACCCCCGCGACAAATTGCCAAAGGACTCCCCCTGCCAAGGCCAGGGATGCTCATGTGCATTGCAGGCCTAAGGCTTGCAGCAGCGCGCCGGTCTGAACGTCGGCGACGATCAGGTTGATCTGGCGTGGATGGTCGGCTTGCGCGGCAATCGCATAAAACTTGAGCGACTGGGCTCCCTCGTAACGCCCCACCGGCACGTACTGCCGGACCACGAAATCGTGCTTCAAAAATCCACCCGCGTTTTCACCGGCCTGTACGCGGGAGCTGTGGTTGTGCTCGGTCACCGTCCCATAGGCCGTCCATGCGCCGTTGGCGAAGGCAGGCGTCACCCGCGCCTCAATAGCGCCGACGGTGTCATTTGGCCGCAAGGTGATGGCAGCCCGCAGGCTCAGGGTGTGACACATAAAAAGGCCTCCAGGCAGTTGCACTGCGGGTTGGTCGCCCGGCGTCAGGATTCCTTACACCTGGGCTGGACGAACCGGGACGGGGGAATGTGCGAAATGTTCGCGTGTGCTTGTAAGTTCTTGAACCCTGAGCCGACTGATCCTGGCAGGCAGACGCAAACGCTTACCTGGCGTGTGCGCTGACTGCATGTCAGGCAACTCCATTATTTTTATACCAAAGGAAAGCACTATGTCTACCTCTTTCAAATCCACCCTCGCCATTGCCAGTGCCGCAGCCGCCTTGTTCGCGGTGAGTGCACCCGTCACCGTGGCACACGCCGATGACATGACGGTCCATTGCGCTGGCATCAACAGCTGCAAGGGCATGTCGGACTGCAAGACCGCCAAAAACGAATGCAAAGGCATGAACAGCTGCAAGGGCATGGGCTGGAACGCGAAGGCGTCAGCCAAGGAGTGCATGGCTGCCGGCGGCAGCGTCGTCAAATAAACGTCCCCTTCCCTCGCATACAGGCCCGCACCACCTGCGGGCCTGTGGTCTCAACAAAGGAAAGGACCTGCATGAACTCCATTCAAGGTTTTGGCTTGGGCTTGCGCAGCACGCATTACGCAGCATTTGAATCTGCACCGCAGAAGCGGGTTGACTGGCTGGAAATCATCTCCGAGAACTACATGGTTCCCGGGGGCGCACCGCTGTGGCATCTGGACCGCATCCGCCGTGACTATCCCATGGTGATGCATGGCGTCTCGCTCAACATCGGTGGCACAGAGCCGCTGCGTATGAACTATCTGCGCGACCTGCTGGCTCTGGTGCGACGAATAGAGCCCGGCTGGGTCTCGGACCACCTGTGCTGGACCGGCACCCAGGGGGTGAATATGCACGACCTGCTTCCTCTGCCCTACACCCGGGAAGCCCTGCTCCATGTCTGCGAGCGCATCCAGCGGGTGCAAGACATTCTGGGCCGCCGTCTGGTGATCGAGAACCCCTCGACCTATGTCGCCTTCCAGGCCGACCACATGCCCGAGTGGGAGTTTGTCAGCGAGATGCTGCGCCTGGCGGACTGCGAGCTGTTGCTGGATGTGAACAACGTCTATGTCAGCAGCGTCAACCACGGCTTCGACCCCCGGCACTACATCGATGCCATTCCTGCCGCACGCGTGCGCCAGATCCACTTGGCCGGACACGAAACCCACGACGGTTATCTGATTGACACCCACGACCACCCGGTCTGCCCGGCCGTGTGGCAGCTCTATGCCTACACCCTGCAGCACTGTGGCAGCGTGCCCACCATGATCGAGCGTGACGACAACATCCCCCCGCTGCCCGAGTTGCTGAATGAGTTGGACCAGGCTCGCCTGGTCCATCACCAGGCACTCATGCCCGCGCCCACCCGCAGGGCAATCGCTGAAGCCTGCACGCCATGACATCCCTGCAAACCCTGCAAACCCGGTTTCAGCAGGCCCTGCTGCAAGACCAGCCTATGGACACGGCGCTGCTGCGTGCCAAAGGCGCGGCGCAGTTTGGCGTCTACCGGACGGCCTACCGCGCCCGGCTGCGCGCCGCGCTGCGTGACAACTTTGAAGTGCTGCCCCGGGTCATGGGCGACGCGGCATTTGACGCACTGGCCAATGCCTACATAGCCGCCCATCCCTCGCAGCACTATTCGCTGCGCTGGTTTGGCCATGCGCTGAGCGACTTTATGCTGTCCCACGAGGCGCTGGTGGATCACCCGGCCCTGGTGGACCTGGCACGCATGGAGTGGGCATTGCGCCAAGCCTTTGACGCCGCACCCGCCGCACTGCTGAGCGCCGCAGAGCTGGCAGCCGTGCCAGCGCCGGATTGGGCCGATTGGCAGTTCCACTTGCATCCATCGGTGCAGTTGCTGGATCTGCAGTGGGCCATTGGCCCAATTTGGCACGCCTTGAAATCCGGACAAACGGATATGGATGCGCCCGAAGCGCTGGAGCACTCCCTGCTGGTGTGGCGCCGGGGCCTGACGACGCAGTGGAAGTCACTCACACCCACAGAGGCTGACTTTGTGAAAGGGCTGATGGCCCACTGCACCTTCGGCCAGCAGTGTGCGTCTATTGCCGCGCAAGTGGGCGAAGCGCATGCCGCAGCGACGGCCGTTAGCCTGCTGAGGGAACTCCTGTCAGCGGAAGCGATTTGCACCCTGAGGCCCGCCGGCTCGCACTGAAGGCAAGCCGGGTCCAGGGGGCCGTTCAGGCCGCCAGCAGCCCGCTGTGCGCCGCTGCATGGCGCAGCCAGGCGCCGTCCTGCGCCAGGGCCAGGCCGGCTTCCAGCGCACGCGAGGGACGCGCCTGCGCGTGGGTAATGAAGCCGATACGCGTCTTGATTTCGGGGCCGGACAGCGGCGAGGCCTCCAACTCTCGGTAGCCGCGCACCGTATCCACCAGCGCACCGGGCAGCACGCTGCACACATTGCCGTCCACCACACTGAGCATCATGGTCATGATGGAGTTGGTCTCTATGGCCGGTATCACCCGCACACCGGCGGTGGTGAAGGCGGCATCCACAATGGCGCGGTTGTGCATCTCGGGGGTCAGCAGGCACAGCGGCAGCCGGGCCGCCTCTTTCCAGGTCATGGACTGGGTGAGCTGCAGTCCCTTGGCGTTCGGCTTGGCGGCACGCCGCAGTAAAAAATAATGCTCGGTGTACTGCGGCCAGACGCGCAATTTGCGCTCCTGCACGCGCATGCGGTCGCTGTAACCCAACGCCATGTCAATCGTCAGGTCTTCCAGCCCGCGCTCCAACTCGGAAGAGCTCAGCGACAGCACCACCGGCTGGATGCCGCTGTGGCGCGTGTGCAGCATGGCCGCAAAACGCGCCGCAATCGGCACTGCGGTGGGCACCGCGCCGATGCGTACCGGGCCACGGGGTGCGAGGGTCTCGCTTTGCAGTTCCTGTTGCAGGTTGGCGTGCTCGTGCAGCATCAGCTTGGCCGAAGCCAGCACCCGCTCGCCCTGGGGGGTCAGGCCGGAAAAGGTGCGGTCGCGCAAGACGATGACCACATTGAACTCGCGCTCCAGCGCGCGTATGGCGTTGCTGAGTGCCGGCTGGGTGATGTGGCAAGCCTGGGCCGCGCGCCCGAAGTGCTTGTGCTCCTGCAGCGCCACCAGGTAGCGCAGCGATGGCAAAAGGTTCATGGTGCGGGCCGCTCGCTCACAGCAGCGGTATCAGGTGTTCTTGCTGATGGTGATGCTGGGGAACTTGCTGGAGAAGTCCTTGTTCTTGGCGGCGATGGCCAGGGCCACCTTGCGCGCCACGGCCTTGTAGAGGCCGGCCAGTTCACCCTCGGGCTCGGCCACCACGGTGGGCTTGCCGCCATCGGCCTGCACGCGGATCTGCATGGCCAGGGGCAAGGCGCCCAGGTAGTCCATGCCGTATTGCGCGGCCATGGTCTTGCCACCGTCGGCACCGAAGATGTGTTCGATGTGGCCGCAGTTGCTGCACACGTGCACCGCCATGTTTTCCACAATGCCCAGAATCGGCACGCCGACTTTCTCGAACATCTTGATGCCCTTTTTGGCATCCAGCAGGGCGATGTCCTGCGGCGTGGTCACCACCACGGCGCCGGTCAGGGGCACGCGCTGGCTGAGCGTCAACTGGATGTCGCCGGTGCCGGGGGGCATGTCGACGATCAGGTAGTCCAGGTCTTTCCAGGCGGTCTGGCGCAGCAGCTGCTCCAGCGCCTGGGTGGCCATGGGGCCGCGCCAGATCATGGCTTCGTCCTGCGCCACCAGAAAGCCGATGGACATGACCTGGATGCCGTAGTTCTCCATGGGCTCCATGGTCTTGCCGTCCGTTGAGTCGGGGCGGCCTTCGATGCCCATCATCATGGGCTGGCTGGGGCCGTAGATGTCGGCGTCGAGCAGGCCCACGCGGGCGCCCTCGGCCGCCAGCGCCAGTGCCAGGTTGGCAGCCGTGGTGCTCTTGCCCACGCCACCCTTGCCGGAGGCCACGGCCACGATGTTCTTCACGCCGGGCAGCAGTTGCACGCCGCGCTGTACGGCATGCGCCGTGATGTGGAGGGTGGGGGTGACTTGGACGTCCTGCACACCGTCCACGCTGTGGGCGGCGGCGGCCAGCGCTTGGGCAAAAGCCTGGTGCTGGCTCAGCGCGGGGTAGCCCAACTCCAAGGTGAAGGCGACGCGTCCGCCCTCTATTTGCAGGCCCTTGATGCACTTGCTGGAGACAAAGTCTTTACCGGTGTTGGGGTCGATGACGCTTTGCAAAGCGCCCATGATTGCTTGTTCTGTCACTGCCATTGCTAACTCCTGAGTAGGGCGTAGTCTAGCGAACCGCACTATGTCCTTGCCTGCATAGGTACATCCGGCTCCGTCGCACCGTGGTTTGCGCGGGTTTACCCCGTCCTATTCACGCTGTTGCGTCCACACCAGCGTTTCATAATCATTGGCATGGGAAGTACACAAGTCGAAGCCGCCCCCCGCGGCCCCACCGGGCTGATGCTGTCGGGCGGCGGTGCCCGCGCGGCCTACCAGGTGGGTGTGCTCGAAGCCATTGCCGACATCCGCCTGGCCTGCGGTGCAGCCGCTGAGCCCAACCCCTTCCCCATCATCACCGGCACCTCGGCCGGCGCCATCAACGCCTCGGCCCTGGCCTGCGGCAGCGACGACTTCGACGCCACGGTGCGCATGGTTGCCGCCACCTGGCGCAATTTTCGTGCTGCGGATGTGTACCGCGCTGACCACCTGAGCATGTTGCGCTCCGGCGCCACATGGATGACCTTGCTGTCGGCTGGCTGGCTGCTGGCCAAGTGGCGTCGCATCAAGCCGCGCTCGCTGCTGGACAACAGCCCGGTGAGCGCCTTGCTGGAGCGGCTGGTGCCGCTGGAGCGCCTGCCCGAGCTGATACGCCAGGGCCACATCCTGGCGCTGGCAGTAACCGCATCCAGCTACAGCTCGGGCGAGCATGTCACTTTTTTCGAGGGTGACAAGCGCCTCATGCCCTGGGTACGCTCACAACGCCTGGCCGTGCGCGACCGCATCACCCACGCCCACCTGCTGGCGTCGAGTGCCATCCCGTTTGTGTTTCCGGCCACCGAGTTGCACATCCACGGCCACACCGAATACTTTGGCGACGGCTCCATGCGCCAAAGCGCGCCGGTCGCCCCGGCCATCCACCTGGGGGCCGACCGCCTGCTGGTGGTGGGCGCTGGGCGCATGACCGAACCCAAGGGCGAAGCCCATCTGCACACCAGCGGCGCCTACCCCAGCATTGCGCAGATCGCGGGCCACGCCCTGTCCAACATTTTTCTGGACGCGCTGGCGGTGGATGTGGAGCGGGTGCGCCGCATCAACCACACCATCGGCCTGGTGCCGCAGGAACTGCGCCGGCAAAGCGCGCTGCGCCCCATAGACCTGCTGGTAATCGCCCCCAGCCAACGCCTGGACCTGATTGCCGCGCGCCATGTGGGTGAGTTGCCGCATGCGGTGCGCACCATGCTGGGCGGTGTGGGCATTTCATCGGCCAAGGCTGATGCCAAGGGTGCCGCCCTGGCCAGCTACCTGCTGTTTGAGGCCAGCTACACACAGGAGCTGATGACCCTGGGCTATGCCGATGCGCAGCAACAGCGCGCCGAGGTGTGCGCGTTTTTCGGCTGGACCGACCCGCAGGCCGGCGCGGCCGGTGCCCCCGCAAGCAAGCCTTTTGTCGAGCGCCGCCGCGATCCCTTGCGCGTGCGGTAAGGCTGGGCGCCGCGGCGCGGGCATGCGCGCCATCAATGGCCGTGCTTGGAACGCCGCCGCGCCAGCACCTTCCACAGCGTATCCAGCACCACCATGGCCAGGGCCCAGGGCAACAAAACCAACCAGGTGTGCCAGGGCAACGCTTGTGTGCCCAGCAACGCGTTGCCCCAGGGCGTATAGACAATGAGTAGGATCAGGCCCAGCTCCATGGCCAAGCCCCAGAGCAACAAGGGGTTGCCCCCTAAGCTGCCCTGGTAGACCGGGCGCACGGCGCTGCGGCACAGCAGCACATTCACCATCTGCATCAGCACGATGGCGGCCAGGCTGGCCGTGGTGGCCTGGCGGTACAGCGGGTTGGCGGCGGGCAGGTCTGCGCCGTACTGCCAGCCGCCCGCTTGCAGGGTGTGCACAAACACCGCCAGCACCGCCGCGGCTTCCAGCAATCCGAGGTACAGGTAGGCACGCACAGCCACTGCCACATTCAGCAAGCGCTCGCTGCGCGGCCGTGGCGGGCGCAGCATGTTGTCGGGGTTGCCCGCCTGCGCGCCAAGGGACAGCGCGGTGAGCGAATCGGTGCCCATATCCACGGCCAGCGCCTGCACCGCGGTCAGTGGCAGGGGAATCCCCAGCAACGCATAGGCCAGCGTGGGCAACAGCTCGGCGGTGTTGTGCACCAGCACATAGGTCAGGAACTTGCGGATGTTCTGGAAGAGGGTGCGCCCCTCCTCAATCGCCGCAACGATGCTGGCAAAGTTGTCGTCCAGCAGCACCATGTCAGAGGCTTCGCGAGCCACATCGGTGCCGCTTTTTCCCATGCTGATGCCGATGTGCGCGGCGCGCAGGGCCGGTGCGTCGTTCACGCCATCTCCCGTGGCAGCCACGATCTGCCCTTTGGCTTGAAGCGACTGCACGATGCGCAGCTTGTGGTCGGCTGCCACGCGGGCAAAGATGAGTTCCGGCGCATCCAGTGCCAGTTGCAGCTCGGCCGCAGTCAGTGCCTGAAGCTGCTCGCCCGTGATGACCTGAACCTGGTCGCTGCGCACCAGACCGATTTGACGGGCGATGGCCTGTGCCGTCTTGGGGTGGTCACCCGTGACCATGATGATGCGTATGCCCGCGCCGTGGCAGGCGGCGATGGCATCCTTCACGTCGGCACGCGGCGGGTCCGCAATGCCGACCAGCCCGCACAACAGCAACTGCTGCTCGCGGGCCGGCTGCGCGCCGTCTGGCGGCCGTTCACGTGCGGCCAGCGCAATGACACGCAGCCCGCCATCGGCCATGCGCTCCTGCGCCTGCTCCACCAGACGGCAAATGGTTGGCGTCAGCGCCAAGCTGCGGCCCTGGTAGTGGTATGCCGTGCACAGGGGCAGCACGGTTTGCAACGCGCCCTTGCACAGCAGCACCTCCGGCCCGCCCGCTGCACTGTGCAGCACCACCGAGTGGCGCATGCGCTCCGAATCGAAGGCCCACTCGGCGCAGCGCACCCCGTCCAGCGGACGCACGCCAAAGCGCTGCGCCAGCCGGACCAGTGCGATCTCCAGGGGATCGCCGTCCAGCGCGGGCGCCGCATCGCGGCCGGTCTGCGTCAGGTTGTGACAATCGCGCGCCACCTGGAAGAACAGATGGTTGCGCTCCACCCTGTGCGGCTGTTGTGCGAGCGCATCCAGCGACAGCGTTTGCAAATCCAGAAACACCGAGTCGGCGCGCATGCTGTTTTCAGTCAGCGTGCCGGTCTTGTCGGTGCAGATGACGGTGACCGAGCCCAGGGTCTCCACACTGGGCAGGTGCCGGATCAGAACCTGGCGGCGCGTCAGCCGGCGGGCGGCCAGCACCAGCGACAGGGTCAGGGTGGGCAGCAAGCCCTCGGGCACCATGGCGATGATGATGCCCAGCGCCAGAACCACATCGCGCCACAGGGGCAAACCCATGTAATGCCCGGCGACCAGCAGCAGCGCACCCATACCCAAGGCCAGAACGGCTATGGCGCGACTCAAGTGCGCCACCTCCTGGCGCAGCGGGGACTCGCCCGCATCCCCGTCCTGCGTCAGGTGCGCAATGCGCCCGAATTCGGTTTGCCCGCCCGTGGCAAACACCAATGCCTTGCCCCGTCCGGCCACCACGGAAGTACCGGCCAGCAGAATATTGCGACTGTCTGCGAGGCAGGCTGCGCTGGAGGGCGCTGCATCGCAGCTTTGCGGCAGCGACTCGCCCGTGATGGTGGAGCGGTTGATACGCAGGCTGAGGGCCTCGATCAGGCGGCAATCGGCGGGCACGTTGTCGCCCTGGGCCAACACAATCACGTCGCCCGGCACCAGGTAATACGCTTGCAGTGATTGGGCCATGCCATCGCGCAACACCCGCACCCGCTGCGGCAACATGCGCTGCAGCGCAGCCAGGGTGTGCTCCACCCGGGCCTCCTGCCAGAACGAGAAGACGCCGCTGACCAGGATGACTGCGATCACCGCCACGCCGACCCGGGCCATGTCCTGGCCGGGGTCCACTGCCTGGGCCAGAAATGCCAAGCAGGCCGCGATCCACAGGATGACGGAAAACAACTGGGTGAACTCCCGGAGCAAGCGCAGCACCCAGTGCCGCCGGCGCCTGGGCTCGACCCGGTTCAGTCCGTATTCCAGCAGCCGGTTGCGGGCAAGCTCTGAACTCAGGCCCTGCGCCGTACTGGCCAGCCGGAGCAGCGCCTCAGCGACAGGCAGTCGCTGGATTTGCGTGCTTGGCGCCATTGCCTGCCGTGGCCCATGCCGGGCGCTCCTTGCTGCCCGAATCCAACACCACCAGGTAGCGGCCCGACCAGGAGGTGGGCTGGCGCTGCGGATCCAGCATCCAGAAGTGCGCACCCTTCTGCATGGCCGCTTCGTAGTCGGCGTCCAGCAGGCCGTAATGGTCGATGAATTTGTTGAGCGTGGCCGGAATGCGCACACAGCCCTTGGACTGCGCGCTGCCCAGGCGGGGCTCCAGCCAGGTCGGGTCGGTGGCATGCATTTGCAGGCGCATGGTGGAGGGGCGGCGGTCGCCCCACCCCCTGGGGGACAGTTGCCAGCCAAAGTCAAACACCCGCAGACCTTTCTCGCCATAGCCTTTGATGCCGTTCTCGTTCTTGGTGCCTTCGGCGCGGAAGTCCAGATTGGCAACGGAATGTTCAAAAACGCCCAGCGGTGTTTCAAAGTAGTCGAACCGGCCGGGGTGACCGGTTGACACAGGCGACGCGCCTATGAGTTGCGGCGCAGCACCCGGCGCCGTCCACAGCAGCAAGAGGGCCTGCACGTTGGGGTTGCTGTCCACCACCACCAGCACCTGTGCCGGCAGGTTCACCAAGCCGGCCTGGGCCAGCGCAGCCAATGCCTGCTGCGCGTAGGCAAGCTGTACCTCGGCGGGCACCTCCAGGCGCCTGTCCACGCTCTGCGCATACAGATTCGCAAGATCCGCAGGCGCAGACACCTCCTGCGCCAAGACGCTGCCCAGGCCCCAAACGCAAAACAACACCGCGCGCCACATGCCAACCGGTCTCCAAAATAAGCGTAGGGCACAGGTTGCCTCCTGGCAGACCGATGACATTTGCGAATCCGCAAGGCAGGCGCCAAGCGATCCGGTGCAATCGGTGCATTCATCGTTTGAACGGAGGCTCCCCATGACCGACATCCCCATTGGCACACCCGAACAGCCCGCCGACCCGCGCAACATCGCCCCCTGGAAGCGGGGTCTGCTGATGCTGCTGATGGGCCTGGCCTTCCACATCGCCAGCATGTTGCTGTGCCTGTTGGCCGTGGTGCAGTGGGTGCTGGTACTGCTCCAGCTGGGCGCCAACCGGCAGTTGCAGGCCTTTGCCTGCAGCCTGGGCCAGTACCTGCGCCAGATTGCGGAGTTTGTCGGCTTTGTGGCAGAGAAAATCCCTTTCCCGTTTGCAGACTGGCCCGGCGGCGCAGCGCCGGAGCCGTCCGATTCGGGGCCGCCGGCCTGAACAGCCCGCGCTGAAGGCCCAGGCTTGGCCTGTGGGCCCACCCCCCGGACTAAAATGGCGCTCTGTCCCCGAAAGCCAAAGCCCTCTTCATGTCCGCACACCGCCAGCTCTTCGTCACCACCGCCCTGCCCTACGCCAACGGCAACT
>CANFIH010000057.1 GCA_947446855.1 Burkholderiales bacterium | reverse complement strand
TGGCCGCCGGCGCCGCTGACAACGGTGCGCCCGGTGCCCGCCTGCATTACGACCCGCGCTACTACGCGGCCAATATTCTGGACCCCGACGGCACCAGCATCGAAGCGGTCTACAAGAGCTGGCAGCATCCGCCGGGCTGACCGGCGGCACGCCGCTCGCCCGGGCTGTCCTGCACGCCTAAAATCCGGCACATGAAACATCTGCGCGTTGCACTCCTTTTTTGCCTCAGCTGTGCGGCCGCTGCAGCGCAGAGTCAGCCTGCGTTCGCACCCGCACAAGCTCCCGGCCCCTTGCGCACGATTGACGCGCTGGATGTGCCCCGCTACATGGGTACCTGGTTCGAGATCGCCAAATACCCCAACTGGTTCCAGAAGAAATGTGTGGCCGATACCCGGGCCGCATACCAACTGCAGGCCGGCGGCACGGTGACTGTCACCAACCGTTGCCGCAAGGAAAGCGGCGAAGTGGACGAGGCTGTGGGGGAAGCCCGCCAGACCGGTGGGGCCACCTCGCCCCGGCTGCAGGTGCGCTTTGCGCCGGCCTGGTTGTCGCTGCTGCCGTTTGTGTGGGGCGATTACTGGGTCATCGATCTGGACGCGCCGTACCAGTTGGTCGCCGTGAGCGAGCCCCGGCGCGAGTACCTGTGGGTGCTGTCGCGCACCCCGACGGTCAGCGACCAGGCTTATGACGCCTTGCTGGCGCGGCTCAAGGCCCAGGGCTTCGATCTGGAGCGCCTGGAGCGCACCCGGCAAACCCGACCCCTCTGATTGCACGGCTTCCAACGCCGCTGCCGGCGTTCAGGGAAAGCGACGCGCTTGCAAGGGGCTAAGGTGCTAAAGTGCCCCGAAATTCAATTGAATCCCAACATGCACCTGCTTCCATCGTGGTCAGCTCTCGCGTGCATCGCGATGGACAGTCGCATCCTCCTCATTGCCCTGGGTATAGCGGTCGCGGCGATCCTGCTGCTGATTGGCTTCTACCGGCGGCGTGTCGGCCTGTACATCGGCAAGCTGCAGGTGGCAAACCAGGCGCTGTGCCAATGCGAGGCTGAACGGGCAGACGCACAAGGGGTTGCCCGGATGGGCCGTGGAACCTGGGACCTGCACACCGAGGCAACGCAGGACGCGACGATGCGCGATTCCGGTGGCACGGTGAGCGCAGGCGTTGGCATGGAGCAGGACCCCACCGATCGCAGCCTGAATCCGGAGATGGTGAGTAGTGAACGTTTCATTCGATTCATCATCGACTCCATGCCCACGCTGGTCGCGTACTGGGACAAAGACCTGCGGTGCCAATTTGCCAATCAGGCGTATTTGGACTGGTGGGGAAAGACGTGGGAATGCATCCAAAGCACCCCGCTGAAGGAGTTGATGGGGCCCTCACTGTTTGCCGTCAACGAAGGCTTTATCGCCGGGGCCTTGGCCGGGCAGCATCAACAATTTGAACGATTCCTCACCAAGCCGGATGGCAGCGTGGGGCATGTACTGGCAAGTTATTTGTCTGACATCGATGCACAGGGCAAGGTGCGGGGCTTCATCCTCATGGTCACCGACATCAAGGCGCACCAACTGGCGCAGGCCGAAGTCCGGTTGGCGGCCAACATCTACCAGAACATTGCCGAAGGCGTGATGGTGACGGATTTGCAGGGCGTCATCTTGTCCGTCAACCCCGCCTTTACCGCCATCACAGGGTATCCCGCGCAGGAAGCGGTGGGGCAAACGCCGCGCCTGCTGCGCTCGGATCGCCACACCGGGGAGTTTCATGCGTCGGTGTGGCAGCAAATCGGCGAGTTCGGTCAGTGGAAGGGGGAAATCTGGAACCGGCGCAAAAGCGGCGAAGTCTATCTGGCGTGGCAGACCATCACCAAAATTGCCGGGGACAGCGCCGACTTGAGTCGCTATGTTTCGGTCTTCCACGACATCACCGACGCCTGGCAGACCAACGAAGACAACCGCCATCTGGCATTTCATGACGCATTGACCCAATTGCCCAACCGCGCGCTGTTGATGGAGCGCCTGGAGCGCCGGATCGCAAGCGCACAGCGTGAGCCACGGCGCCTTGCGGTCATGTTTCTGGACCTTGACCATTTCAAGGCAATTAACGACACATTGGGCCATGCCGTGGGTGATGAACTGCTGATCGCCATTGCCCACAAGCTGCAGTCTCTGGTGCGGCATTCCGACACGGTTGCGCGTTTGGGCGGCGATGAGTTTGTCGTGAAAATCGACAACCCCGCCAGCCAGGATGAAGTCAGGTACATCGCAGAGAAAATTATTGCGGCCATAGGTGAAACCATTGAAGTCCGTGGCCATCGCATCCGGGTGGGCGCGTCGGTGGGAGTGGCCATGTTCCCCGAGCATGGCGCCACAGCCGCCCAACTGGTGGGGAGCGCCGACGCGGCGATGTATGCGGCCAAGCGCAGCGGTAAGAACCGCTGCCACTTCTACGCCCCTTGAGGGGCTGGCGCGCATGCGTGTGCCCGCAGCCGTCCAGCAGGGGCCCCTCGCGCAGGGGGCCATGCGCTACAGTGTGGCTTGCACACCGCCAGCCACACCGATCACAAATGGGTAAACCCTCAGACCCCGATCAGACCCTGATCAAGATGCCCTCGCTGCGGGCCGTGCGGTCGTTTGTGGCGGCCGCCAAGTACCAGAGCTTTACCCGTGCGGCCGAGGCCCTGTGCGTGACCCAGGCGGCGGTCAGCCGGCAGATCCGGGAGCTCGAAACCTATCTGGGCACCGAGCTCTTTATCCGCTCGGGCCGCACCGTCACGCTCAGCCCCGAGGGCTCGGTTTTTTATGACGCGGCGCAGCTGTCCTTCATCAACATCTCGCAGGCGGCCGAGCGCATCCGCATCAAGAACCCGCTGCGCCAGCCGCTGATCATTTGCTGCTCGCCGGCCTTTGCCGCGCTGTGGATGCAGCCGCGCCTGCCAGCCTTTATGGCGGCGAACCCGGACATTGAACTCACGCTGATCGCCACCCAGGATTTTTTGTCCATGGAGGCGGGCGTGCAGCCCGACATCTTCATCAACAAGATGAGCCGGGTGCGTGAGGGCTACGCCAGCACACGTCTGTTCCATGACGTGGTCTACCCGGTGTGCACGAAAAAGTATCTGCGCAACTGCCACGCACTGGCCACGCCCGAAGACCTGCGCGATGCCATGCTGCTGGACCTCAGCCCCTATGGCCGCTCGCAACTGGCCGAGCATGTGGACTGGAAGGTGTGGCTGTCCCTGCACGATGTGGACGTCAGCTCGCGCGCCAACCCGGTTCACCAGCCTTTCAGCTCCAACGACTACAACACCGTCATCCAGCTCGCCATGGCGGACCAGGGCATTGCGCTGGGTTGGCACCACCTGGTGGGTGATCTGGTGGCCAAGGGCACGCTGGTGCGGCCCATCCCGGACGAGATCGTTCATCAAGACCGTTGCCACTACCTCAACGTGCGTGCAGACCGTGCTGAGAGCGATGCCTGCAAGCGCTTTCGCGACTGGATTGTGGGTCAGCTGTAGCGCGGCCACTGGCGCTTGGCAATGCCCAGAACGCGCCAGATCCTGTGCACCTCAGGCCACATTGCGGCTAAAACGTGGCACCTATCAGGGTTTGTCTGGATGTCGGTTTGGTGACGTTCACGCTGCCCTTTGCGCGATCGGAAGGGTTCAGCGAAGGTGCGCTGAGGCCCCTCAAAAAGCACTTGAAACGGTAGCTTGAAAACGCCGGATTGCGGGCCGTTTTCAGAGGAGATTTCCAATCTGGTGCGGACTGCGCCAGGCCGGTGCGAAGCGCGTACGGGCCTGGTGCAAAAGGCCGAAAAAATCCGCTTCACATTACCTGAGGTTATCAATTGCCGCCAGTATTTGTCGTTTGAGGCGCATCAACAACTCACTTACTCTTCGTCCCAATCCAACGCAGACAGCTTGGCAACACCACGAGGACAAAGTATGAATTTCGACGGCATCTGGACCCCCATCGTCACGCCCTTTACCGCCAACGGCCAAATGGACCTGAGCGCTGTGGCCCCGCTGGTCGACCGCCTGGTGGAGCAAAAAATTGCCGGCCTGATTGTGGGCGGCACCACCGGTGAGTACTACGCGTTGAGCAACCAGGAACGCAAGGACTTGCTCAAGCACGTAGCCGGCTTGGCCAAAGGCCGCATCCCGCTGATGGCCGGCATCAACGCCACCACCACCGACGAGAGCCTGGACATCGGCCTGTATGCCAAAGGCCAGGGTTACGAATCGATTCTGGTGGCCGCACCCTACTACTGCCAGCCCACACAGGACGAGTTGCTGGCCCACACGCTGGCCTTGGACGACGCCATCAACCTGCCGGCCATGCTCTACAACTTTCCGGCACGCACCGGCACCGAGATGGGCTTCGACTACATCGACGCGCTCAAGAGCCGCCCCAACTTCCAGGCCATCAAGGAAAGCACCGGCTCGGTGGAGCGCATGCACCGCCTGATCACCGAGTACGCCGACCAGCTGCAAACCGGCTGCGGCATGGACGACCAGATCCTGGAGTTCTTTGCCTGGGGCGCGCGCTGCTGGGTCGGTGGCGCCTCCAACTTCTGCGGTGCGCAGCACGTGGCCCTGTACCAGCGGTGCGTGGTGGACAAAGACCTGAGCGCCGCGCGCGCCCTGGCCGCCAAGTTCCTGCCGCTCTTGAGCGTGCTGGAGCAGGGTGGCAAGTTCTGCCAGTACGTCAAATACGGCTGCGAACTCTCCGGTCTGCCGGTGGGCAATACCCGCAAGCCTTTGCTGCCGCTGAACCAGGCCGAGAAAGACCGCTTCAAGCGGGTCTACGACGAGCTGATGGCCGCCTGAGCCGCAGCGCACAAGCCGCCTTCCCCTCCCGTTTTTCCAGGCACAAAGGCTGGTGCAGGGGGGATGGCTTTGCCCAAATTTATTGATTCAACCTGGAGCCCGAAATGAGCGACGTTCACACCTTTGACGACTATGCGGCCATTGCCAAGCACCTGACATTGCAGAGCCGTGCCTTTATCAATGGCGCCTTTTGCGATGCCTTGTCGGGTGAAACCTTTGCCTCGCTCAACCCGGCCACCGGCGCCGTGCTGGCCCAGGTCGCGGCCTGCGGCAGGGCCGATGTGGATGTGGCCGTAAAACATGCCAAGGCCGCGTTTGAGGACGGCCGCTGGAGCCGCCTGCACCCCAGCGACCGCAAGGCGGTGTTGCTGAAGTTTGCGCAGTTGATGGAAGACAACGCCACCGAACTCTCGGTGCTGGAGAGCGTGGACAGCGGCAAGCCGGTGGTGGAATGTGTGGGCGTGGATATTCCGGAAACCATCAAGACCATCCGCTGGCATGCCGAGCTGATCGACAAGATTTACGACACCACCGCCCCCGCCGGCCCCAACGTGCTGGCCCTGGTCAGCCGCGAGGCGATTGGCGTGGTTGGGCTGGTGCTGCCCTGGAATTTTCCGCTCTTGATGCTGGCCTGGAAGATTGGCCCGGCTCTGGCCGCCGGTTGCTCGGTGATCGTCAAGCCTGCCGAACTCACCACGCTCTCCACCCTGCGCGTGGCCGAGTTGGCCCAAGAGGCCGGCATTCCCGCCGGTGTCTTCAATGTGGTCACCGGCACCGGCAAGGATGCCGGCGAGCCGATTGGCCTGCACCCCGATGTGGACATGGTGAGCTTTACCGGCTCCACCTTGACCGGACGGCGCTTTCTGCGTTACGCGGCCGACTCCAACCTCAAGCGCATCGTGCTGGAATGCGGCGGCAAGAACCCGGCCGTGGTGCTGGCGGACGCCGAAGACCTGGACGCAGTGGCCGCCCATGTGGTGAACGGTGCTTTCTGGAACATGGGCGAGAACTGCTCGGCCACCTCGCGCCTGCTTGTGCAGGCCCCCATCAAGGACAAGTTGCTCGAAGCCATTGGCCGCGCGCTGGGCGCCTGGAAGACCGGCGACCCGCTGGACCCCATCCACAAGATCGGTGCGCTGGTCAGCAGCGGCCACTTCGACAAAGTGAACTCGTATCTGGAGCAGGCCAAGGCCGACGGCTGCAAGTTGGTCTACGGCGGCAAGACGCTGGGCGGTGCTTATGTGGAGCCCACGGTGGTCGATGGCGTGACGCCGCAAAGCCGGCTGTTTCGCGAAGAAATCTTTGGCCCCATCCTGTGCGTGACGACCTTCAACACGGTGCAGGAAGCGATTCAACTGGCCAACGACACCAACTACGGCCTGGCTGCATCCGTCTTCACTGCCAACCAGCGCAACGCCATGAAGCTGGCACGTGAGATCCAGGCCGGCACCGTCACGGTCAACTGCTTTGGCGAGGGCGATGTCAGCACCCCGTTTGGCGGCCACGGCGAATCCGGCTTTGGCGGACGCGACAAGTCCATCCATGCGCATGACCAGTACACCGAACTCAAGACGGTGTGGATCGACATCACGGAGCCGGCCGCGGAGTAACCGCCATGCGCAGCATCGTCGTCAAGCCCTTACCCGCAGACACCGGACGCAGTGGCTGGGAGGCCATCAGCACGCGTCCGTTTGCGCCGCAGGAATTGCACGCCGACAGCACGGCCGACTGGCTCATCATCGGCGCTGGTTTCGGCGGTCTCTCGGCTGCGCGCCGCCTGCTGCAGCTGCGGCCTAAAGACCGCATCGTGGTGCTGGACGCCAGGCAGGTAGCCCAAGGCCCGGCCGGACGCAACTCCGGCTACATGATCGACGTGCCGCACAACCTCAGCTCCGGTGAATATTCCGCCGCCGGTGCCGAGGCCACCGCGCTGGAGATTGCGCAAAACCGTTTTGCGATTGACTTCGCCAAGTCTGCCGCCGCCGAGTACGGCATCAGCCGCGAGGCCTTCGATGCCTCGGGCAAGATCAATGCGGCTTCCACCGAACGCGGACTGAAGCTCAACGCCCGCTATGCCGACTCGCTGCAAGGCATTGGCGAGACCCGCGAAATTCTGGACGCCCAAGCCATGCGCGAACTCACCGGCACCGACTATTACCTGGGCGGACTGCGCACCCCCGGCGCGGTGATGATCCAGCCGGCCGACTACATCTACGGACTGGCCGCAGGCCTGCACCAGCAGATCGACCTGTTTGAAAACTCACCGGTGCAGTCCCTGGAAAAACAGGGCAGCAGTTGGCGCGCGCACACACCCAAGGGCTCGGTCACGGCGCCCAAGGTGATCCTGGCGGTCAACGGCTTGTTGCAGGACTTCGGCCACTGCAAGGGGCGGCTGATGCATGTGTTCACCTATGCGTCCATGAGCGCCGCGTTCAAGCAATCCGACTTTGGCGGCAAGGTCAGTGGCGCTGCGCGCTGGGCCCTGCTGCCCGCCGACCCCATGGGTGCCACGGTGCGCAAGATCAGCACCGATGGCCGGAGCCGCATCGTGGTGCGCACCCGCTTTACCTATGACCCGGGCATGCAGGTGTCCGACGCGCGGGTGGCACGCATTGGTGTGGCCCAGGGCAAATCCTTTGCCGCGCGTTTTCCGGAGTTGCAGTCCGTGCCGATGGAATACAGCTGGGCCGGCCGCTTGTGCCTGACCCGCAACAACGTGTCGGTGTTTGGCGAAATCGAGCCCGGTCTTTTCTCCGCCTGTGTGGAGAACGGCCTGGGCACGGTGAAAAGCACCTTGGCCGGTGTGCTGGCGGCGGACCTGGCAACAGGCACACCGTCCACGCATCTGGCGTCATTACAGAGTCAAGCGAAACCGCGTCGTCTGCCGCCCGAGCCGGTGGCCTGGCTGGGCATCAACGCGGTCATTCGCATGCAGGAATTGCGGGCGGGGCGCGAAAGCTGAAGCGCAGCGCTGCAATGGTGAGGAGTTTGCGGGCAGCAGATCTTCTTGGGGTTTTTTTACATCAATCAGGAGTTACAAATGAAGCGTTTTATGAAGACACTATGCGCCGTGGCCATGGCCGGCATGACCATGTTCTCGGCCCATGCCGAAGAGAAGAGCATCACCATGGGCACCCTGTCCTGGGATGACCTGACACCGATCACCGCAGTCACCAAGAAGGTGCTCGAAGACGCCGGCTACAGCGTCAAGGTCACTACCTTCGCTGAGTGGGGCATTGCCTTTGCCGCACTCTCCAAGGGCGATGTGCAATTGCTGGCCAGCCAGGTCAACTACGTGTCGCAAGACCACTGGGACAAGAACAAGGCGCGCCTGGAAAAGCTCTCGCCCGTGTCCCACGGTTTGTACCAGGCCTTTGCCGTGCCCAAGTACGTGCCCATCGACAGCATTGAGCAGCTCAATGCCAACGCCGACAAGCTTGGCAACAAGCTCATCGGTATCGAGCCCGGCTCCGGCCTGATGCGCGAAGCCGCAGCCGCCGTGAAGGCCTATGGTCTGAAGCCCAAGCTGGTCGAAGGCAGCACCGCCGCCATGTCCGCCGCCGTGAAGTCCGCCACCGACCGCAAGGAATGGGTCGTAGCCACGGTGTGGGAACCCTCCGAGTTCATGAAGAAATACGACCTGAAGTTCCTCAAAGACCCCAAAGGCGTTTTCTCGCCGGCCCAGAGCTACTACTGGTTGGCCAACAAAGGCTTCGCTGCCAAGAACCCGGTGGCGCGTGAGCTGATCGCCGGCATCTACCTGCCGCTGGACGACATCAACGACATCAACTCCGCCATGGCCGACGGCAAGAAATTGGATGAGGTGATGAAGGGCTGGTACGCCAGCAACGGCGACCTGATGAAGCGCTGGTCCAACATCAAGAAAGACTAAGCAGGCATTCGACAGATGGCCACGCACGTGGCGGCCTGTGCCGCCACCCGCGTCGCCCACACCAGGAGACAGCAGATATGAGTACCCCCGGCACAGAGTCGCAAGACGTGTTGATCGATTGCAAAGCGGTCTGGAAAGTGTTTGGCGACCAGGCGTCCCAGGCCATGCAGGCCATTGCAGACAGAGGCCTGTCCAAGACGGAAGTGCTGCGCGAGTTTGACTGCGTAGTGGGCGTGTCCAACGCCGATATCCAGGTTCGCAAGGGCGAAATTTTCTGCATCATGGGCCTCTCGGGCAGCGGCAAGTCCACGCTGATTCGCTTGCTCAATCGCCTGATTGAGCCCAGCGGCGGCGAGATCCGCATCAAGGGCCAGAACCTGATGCGATTGAACGCGGCCGAGCTGCGCGCCATGCGCGCCAAACACATCGGCATGGTGTTCCAGGCCGTGGCCCTGCTGCCGCACCGCAACGTGCTGGAGAACGCCGCCTTTGGTCTGGAAGTGCAGGGCGTGCCCAAGGCCGAGCGCCACAGAATAGCCACCGCCGCACTGGCCAAGGTGGGGCTCAGCGACTGGACGCACAAGATGCCGCGCGAACTCTCCGGCGGCATGCAGCAGCGCGTGGGCCTGGCCCGCGCCATTGCGGCCGACCCCGAAATCATTTTGATGGACGAGCCCTTCAGCGCGCTCGATCCGCTGATCCGCCGGCAACTGCAGGATGAGTTCCGCCAGCTCGCCAAGGAGCTGGGCAAGTCGGCCGTGTTCATCACGCACGACCTGGACGAAGCCATGCGCATTGGCGACCGCATTGCCATCATGAAGGACGGCGTGATTGTGCAGACCGGCACCGCCGCCGACATCGTATTGAACCCGGCCAATGCCTACGTGGCCGAGTTTGTGGCTGGCATTTCGCACCTGCATCTGGTGACGGCCCGCTCGGTGCTCAGCCCGGTGGCAGCGTTCCAGACCAGCAACCCCCAGGTGGATGTGCAGGCCCTGCCGCGCACGGTGCCGGACGCCGACTTGGACGCGCTGATTGCCCTGATGGTGGACGCGGACCACCACGCCATTGCCGTGTGGGACAACAACACCCTGCTGGGTGTGGTGACCTCCAAGGCCCTGCTCAAGAGCGTGCAGGAAAAGCCGGCGCATGGCGCTGCACAGGACTGAGCCATGGACAGCACGCAGACAATAGAAGCGTTTGATGCGCATGTGGAAGACGCGCTGAACTGGCTGCGCGACAACGCCGGTTTTGTGTTCGACACCACGCGCCATGGTCTGGAGGGTTTTTACAACGGCATCAACTGGTTGCTGGCTACGCCCTCGCTGTACCTGGTCATCGCCGTCTTCGTGGCCCTGGGTATCTGGCTGGTGGGCCTGCGCTTTGGTCTGCTGGCCGGGCTGGGGCTGCTGGCCTGCAACGTCATGGGCCTGTGGGGTGTGACCATGGACACCCTGGCGCTGGTGATTGCCGCCACCGCCATCGGCCTGGCCCTGGCCTTGCCACTGGGCATCCTGGCGGGCTACCACCCCAAGCTCGACCAGCTGGCCGAGCCGCTGCTGGACATGCTGCAGACGCTGCCGCCCTATATCTACCTGCTGCCGGCCATTGCCCTGCTGGGCTATGGCCCGGCCACCTCGCTGGTGGCCACCGTGCTGGTGGCGATTGCGCCCGCGCTGCGCCTGACCTCGCTGGGCATTCGCCGCACGCCCCATGAGTACCTTGAACTCGGCCACGCCAACGGCATTGCACCGCTGCAAATGTTCTTCAAAATCCGCCTGCCCTTTGCCGTGCCCAGCATCATGGCCGGCATCAACCAGAGCCTGATGATGGCCTTTGGCATGGTGGTGATTGCCGGCATCGTGGGCTCCGGGGGCCTGGGCCAGACCATTTACGAAGCCATTCGCACGCTGGACATTGCCAAGTCGATTGACGCCACCATTGCCATCGTCATCCTGACCATGGTGCTGGACCGCCTGACCCAAAGCGCAGGCACCCCAAAAACCGGAGCGGCACGATGAACTATTCCCCTGGCGCCCTGCTCAGCCCTGTGGTGGACTGGCTCAACACGCATTGGCATCCCTTCTTCAAGCTGACTGGTGTGGTGGTGGAGACCGCGCTCGATGCGGTGGAGGGCATGCTGCTGGCCATGCCCTGGTATGGCGTGATGGCATGGCTGGCCGTGGCGGTCGCCCTGTTGCTGTCGTTGCGCATGGCCGCGCTGGTGCTGGGCACGCTGGGCTTTTGCGTGCTCAACAACCAGTGGGACACCACCATGCAGACCCTGGCCCTGGTGACGGTGTCGGTGGTGATTGCGGTGCTGATTGCCTTTCCGCTGGGTGTGCTGGCCTCGCGCAGCAAGCGTCTGGAGGCGGGGTTGCGCCCGGTGCTCGACATCATGCAAACCGTGCCGCCCTGGGTCTACCTGATTCCGGCGGTGATCTTCTTCAGCCTGGGCCGGGTGCCGGCCATGATGGCCACCATCATCTACGGCATCCCGCCCATGCTGCGTCTGACCACCTTGGCCTTCAAGCAGGTGCCGCATGAAATGCTGGAGCTGGGCCAGGCCATGGGCGCGCCGCCGCTCACCATATTGTTCAAGATCGAAATGCCGGCCGCCCTGCCGACCATCCTGGTGGGACTGAACCAGTGCATCCTGATGTGCCTGGCCATGGTGGTGTTGGCCGGCCTGGTGGGTGCTGGCGGATTGGGTGCGGAAGTGACCCGCGGCCTGACCCGCATGGAGATGGGCCTGGGCCTGCGTGCCGGCCTGTCCATCGTGGCGGTGGCCTTGCTGCTGGACCGCCTGACCCGCGCGGCGCTGCAAGGCCGGGGCCGGCGCTAAGGCCATGAGCGCACTCGCCCAGCGCACCCTTCGGGTGGGATTCATCCTGTGCCCGGACTTCACCCTGGTCGCGTTCTCCGCGTTTCTGGATACCCTGCGGCTGGCCGCCGATGAGGGCGACCGCAGCCGCCCGATTCATTGCCAATGGGACGTCCTGAGCCCGGACATGAGCCCCATCCGCTCCAGTGCCGGTGTCGAGGTCAAGCCCACCCTGCTGCTGACCACGCCGTCGGATTTCGATTACATCGTGGTGGTGGGTGGCTTGCTCGAGGCCGCCGCTTGCCCCAAGGCCTCGCTGGATTTTTTGCAACGCGCCGCCGCCCAGCGCATCCGGCTGGTGGGGCTATGCACCGGAACCTTTGTGCTGGCGCGTCTGGGTTTGATGGACGGCATTTCCACCTGCGTGAGCTGGTTCCACCACGAGGCCTTTGTGGCCCGGTTTCCCAAGGTGCCGGTGCGCTCGGATGTGCTGTACGTGCTGGCAGAAGACCGCCTGACCTGTGCCGGCGGTACCAGCGTGGTGCATTTGGCGGCACACATCATTGAGGCCTATAGTGGCCGGGCCCAGGCCAGCAAGGCCCTGCGCATTCTGATTGAAGAGGCACTGCAACCCGGCATGGCCGTGCAGCCGACGCCGCCGCTGTCCGAGCGCGCCCGGGACGAGCGCATCCGCCGCGCCATGCTGCTGATCGAGCGCCATGTGGAGAACCCGGTCTCGTGCGAATTCATCGCCTGTCAGGTCCGCCTGAGCGTGCGCCAGTTGGAGCGTCTGTTCAAGCTGGAGTTGGGGCTCTCGCCCTCGGCCTATGCAGAGAAATTGCGCCTCCACAAGGCGCACGAACTGTTGTGCACCGGTAAAGAGCCGCTGTACCAGATAGCGATTCGCTGCGGCTACAAAAACCATTCGCATTTCGCCAGCCGTTTCCGCCAGGCGTATGGCACCTCGCCCTCCGCTGTGCGCAGCACCCACTTCATAACAACCAGGAGCTGACCCATGGGCTTTAAGAGAACCATCCACGCCTTGGAGACGCATTCGGGCATTCCCATGCGCGTGGTCACCGGTGGCATTCCGCACATACCAGGCGACACCGTCTACGCCAAGATGAAATGGTTTGAGGCCAACGACGACGGCCTGCGCAAACTGCTGCTGCGTGAGCCGCGTGGTTACCCGGCGCATTGCTGCAACATCATCGTGCCGCCTTGCCACCCGCAGGCCGATGCGGGCTTCATCATCCTGGAGCAGGTGGAGTACCCGATGATGTCGGGCGGCAACACCATCTCCGTGGCCACTGTGCTGCTGGAGATGGGCATGTTGCCCATGACCGAGCCGGTGACCGAGCTGACGCTGGAAGCGCCGGCCGGTCTGATTCGCATCAGCGCCGAATGCAAGGACGGCAAGGTGAAGAGCGTGAAGTTCAGAAACGTGCCGGCGTTTGCGGCGCATCTGGATGCCGTCATCGACGTGCCGCATCTGGGCAAGGTGCGGGTGGACGTGGGCTGGGGTGGCATGTTCTACGCGATTGCCGATGTGCGCCAGTTCCCGGGGCTGGAGCTCAAGCCTGAACATGGCCGGGAGATCACGCGGGTGTCCGCCTTGATCCGCCAGGCGGCCATGGAGCAGCTGCCGGTGGCGCACCCGGACTATCCCGGCGTGGGCATCACCATTTCGCAACTCTCCGGCCCCAGCGATGACCCGCGCGCCGACTGGAAGAATGCTGTCACCATGCCGACCGGGCCACTCGACTGGGATGATCCGTCGACCTGGACCGGCGCCATAGACCGCTGCCCCTGCGGCACCGGCACCTGCGCCAAGATGGCGGTGCTGCACGCCAAGGGCGAATTGCCGCTGCAGCAGGACTTCCGCCACCAGGGCATTCTGGGCACGGTCTACACCGGCCGTCTGGTGGAAGAAGCACGCATCGGCGACACAGCCGCCGTGGTGCCCACGCTGGCCGGCACCAGCTGGATCCATGGCATCCACACCATCGTGCTGGACCACGATGATCCTTTCCCCGAAGGCTATACCCTGGGGGACATCTGGCCCTGAGGGATCTCCTGCAGAGTACGCAAGGAGCCGGGCTGTGGGCTGATCCTCGCCCGCCCGGCAGCCGGAGATGAAGACCTTCAGTAAAGGCACCTGTCGTACCGCTACCATCCCAGCATGCACATCCACATTCCCCCGCAGACCGCCCATCCATGCCCGGGCGGCACCTATGCGTCCTGAGGCCCAAACGCGACTGGCCGCTTCTGCCATCTGGCTGATTCCGCTGCTCTGGTCGGTCAACTATTTTGTCGCCCGCAAGGCGCCGGGTGTGGTCGAGCCCTACACGCTGGCCTGCATCCGCTGGGGGCTGGCCGGCTTGCTGCTGAGCATCCATGCGCGTGCGGAACTGGCGCGCAACTGGCGCGTCATCGCCGCGGTCTGGTACCAGTATGTGGCGCTGGGTTTTTGCGGCATGGTGGTGTGCGGCGCCTGGGTCTATCTGGGTGCGCAGTCCACTGGAGCGGTCAACATTGCGCTCATCTATTCCGCCTCGCCGGTGCTGATTGCCATCGGCTCGGTGATCTGGTTGCACGAGCGCATGCGAGCCTCGCAGGTGCTGGGCGTGCTGCTGGCACTCACCGGTGTGCTGCATGTGATTGTCAAAGGGCAATGGGGTGCGCTCGGCCAGGTGCAGTTTGTGGCGGGTGATGCCTGGATTTTGGCGGCCACTATCTCCTGGGCTGCCTATGCCTTGCTGCAAAAAGTCTGGCCCAGTCCCATGGGCTCAACCGCGCGGCTGGCCGCCATCTGCTGGGGCGCCCTACCAATCCTGCTGGCCGGCACGGTCTGGGAAATGATGCAGCCGGCCACGCCGGTCTTGACCCTGCAAGCCTGGGTGCTGGGTGTGTCGGTGGCCTTGTTTCCGGGCGTGGGCGCCTACTGGATTTATGGCTGGGCGCAAAAGATGCTGGGTGCCAGCAAGGTGGCCGTCACCCTGTACTTGGGCCCCTTGTATGGCGCGCTGCTGGCCTGGCTGGTGCTGGGCGAGACCCTGGGCTGGCACCACTTGCTGGCCGCCGCGCTGATTCTGCCGGGGGTGTATCTGGTGTCGCGCGCGGAAGCGGGAATGGGCTCACGGTAGAGATTTCTCAGCAGAGCCAGCGGGTATGGCGTGGTGGGCGCCATAGACCGGCATGGGGCGATTTCAGATGCCTGTGCGTTGCATTCGCGGCAACCCAGATGCTGTCGGGTTACTGCATGACATGGCCGGTATCAAGCGGTCAATGCGAACTTCTGTATGACCGGAATACAAGAACAGCCGCATGAGCGGCTGTTGTTGCATCAAGAAAAAAATCGTTGGGATTTTTCTGAGAACCGTAGGGCGCCACAGTAATTGCTTTGTCATGGATTGACAAAGCAAGGACTTACATGCATCGCTGCCAATAGTGTCCACTAAGGGTGACAGATTTGATGCGACTGACCTATGCAGATGACAAAATTTGCGTTTTGGATATTCTGCATAGAGCGGGGTGCGTTTTCAGTGGGCATTAAAAGTCAGTTCTTTGCGTCAATGTGCCTTCGATGCGGAATTTGCGGGCAACGGTGGTACGGCGTTGCGCCCACTCTTGCTTTGCAGTGCTGCACTCGAAGACTGTGCGGGGTTGATCGAGGGAGCCTGTGCACCAGACGATGGCACGACGCTAACTGTTGACGCCTGCTGAGTCCCGACTTGACTGCCATTGATCGTCTTCGTATCGACTTCCCACGCACTCCAGAGTAGGCAAATGACTACCATCAAATAGGCAATGATGACTGCTAATTGGACACGTTTGTACGCATCTGCCGACTGACTAAGCGGGTTGTCAGAAAGTTTCTTAAAGTCCTCATCGTTTAAAAAACCGTACAGTTTTTTTCGCCATTCAATTCTGCTGGTCTCCGCAATAGTCATGAACTTCGCGTTCGTCCGTAATGACAGTATGAGGCTGAAGACTAGAAAAAATGCTGCGCCGGTCAGGAGGGCTTTCAGCGGACCGGGATTGTTCAGTGGTTTATCGGAGCCAAGCAAAACGACGCGGCCAAGTAGTGCTGTTGTCGCGACTAAGAAGTCACGCCACATCGTGGCTAGTAGATCGCGCGTTTGTGATACGACCTTTGTCACCTCCTCACTGAGTGTCTTGCGTAGTTCAGCTAAGGACTTCAGCGTGTCCTTGCTCGTTTCCTGCACATGTGCACAAAAAGCCGTCTTGGCAGCCTCAAGCGCGAGGCCACCTCTTGCCGCAAATCCATCGGTGAACTGCATTGCGTCCGGCCATTCACGGGAAAGTTCATAAGTGAACAATGTAAAACGTATATCAACGTCACGTCCAGATGCATATATCCACCTTGCTGCCTCGGTTGCAGCTCCGAACACATTGTTTGAAATCGGTGATTTGAGAACACTATCGATTTTCCTAGGGCGGGTACCAGTTATGACGACCTGCTCCTTGTCTGTGGACAAGACTTCGTTGACAAGGGAATACAGCAGGCGAACTACTGCTAGGCCCTTCCACGTTTCAAATACCAGCGATGGCACAGGTTCAGGCGCATCTATTGCGAGAAGGTATGGAAATACGCTCTTAGGGACCCTTCCACCAACAAAGTCTTTTACCAATCTACGAGGGTCTGGTGCGTGAATCATTTCCTCTTCCACAGCTGTCTCATGCGCATGATTACCCCAAGGGTCAACTCGGCAGCCTTCAGTTCGAAAAGGTTGAAAGTCGGAAGCAACCCAGACTTGTCGAACTAAGTTGGATGCATTGAAGTCAGAAAACAATGCTCGCAAACCGTCGGTCGTAATACAGAAGACTGTGGTCGTGCTAGTTGTCTTTACAACCTGAATGCGTAATTCCTGGCCAGCTAGTTCAGCCGCTGACGACACGAGATCTACCGGATCGCCTAAGGCGTCAATAGTAGATATAGATGAAACTCCAATCACAGGTAGCTGAGTCAGAATCTGCGCCCAGCCTGCGAGCTGCTCACTGTTGAGGCGACCGTGTATGTCGAGTCGATTCAGTGATTCAGACGACAATCCGCCTTCGGCGACAAGCGCGTCAACGAGCTCGCGAATTCTTATCGCTAAAATCATCTTCGCTTTTCACTCCACCAGTTGTAATGGTGATCTGCATTCGACCGTCGTTGGTTAAATTGCGTTGAACATTCTCCGCGTATGCAGTATCCCAAATGATCTCAATGCCTTCCATCGTAACTAGCTTTCTCTTTGCCGGACGCTGAATCACCGTCTTCTGAAATTCGAAGACCTCGGATTCGATGCGAGCACTTTTCAATTCACGATCGAATGAATCGCGCACAGGCGATTTATCAGGAAGAGCGCCGAAAATCGCTGCCAGGAAAGGCTCTTTGTTTGCCGGGTCAAACCCGACAGTATTCTGCACATAGTCATAAACGCGCTTATTCAAGTCGTTCATGACGGAGGGGCCAAGAAGATCCGAATGTTGTTTCGCAACATCCTTTGCTATCTTACATAGTGCGACTGTCAGTATTTCTGGCTGAAATCTGCGACTGGCACCAAGAAAACCCAGGAAATACTTCGAAACTGTCGTCGGCGCAGCCCGATCCCGTACACACAACTCACCCCCGACGCTGTCCAGTTTGATTAGCGCGGACTTTTGGAGCGCGTCGGGCGATTTTACGAACGTGTCTTGCAGTTCAGCAATAGCTGCCTTGTTCCCCAAGGCAGTCTGCTGTATGGCATATGATAAAACTGACTCGTGGTCATATTTAATCAACGCGTAATACGTTTGACCGAGCGACTTTAATACGAAAACCATTAGAACACCGTCACTCGCACTACCGGTGTGTTGGTTCTGGAACTGTGTCGCGAGATTCTTTGTCTCAGAGACAAAGACCTTGTTGTTCAGTTGTACACGTCGCAGTGATGCTTCGAGTGCCGATCCATTTGTGAAGTTGAACATCAACCCCCCGTTTGTCGACCGGAGCCTGTCTAAGAAAAATTCAGCGAAGGGTGCTGGATCAGTTTCTTCAAGCAGAACCAATTTGGTGACGTCCGGACCTACTACGTGGAAGATCATTCGGACGATACTCAGATCGTCCAATTGATCCTTCGAAAAGAATGCCATGTTTTTATCTCCCTGGCTTCATTATCTCCTACGGAGGTTTGGCAAGGCTAACATCTACGGACCGGACTTCAGTGCCCTGCGGCGTGCTATCTCTTTTCCCACTGCGTACCCCAAATCCCTAGCGGTGTGTGTGTTCAATTCTGCGATAGCACCAACAGCAAACGACATAATGCCACCGTATGACGTAAGTCTTGACGACATTTCACGTTTTTCCAATTGCGCAATCTCGTTCAACCGTACGCCTCGTATTGTGCGAAGCCCCTTCTTGGTTTTTCCACAAAAAATCCAACCCCTAGACCATTCAATGTGACTCGAATAGATGTCGACGTGAGGATTTACCCAGCGGAAATCGTTTGGGCTGGCTGGAAAGGTTGCGCCATGGGCTAGTTCAATTGTAAGTACCGGGCAACGTTGTGCGTACGGTTTGCCACTTCGTTTGGCTTCCCTACGCAATTTTCCGGCTAGTTTCGCGAAGCGACCGTTTTTACGAACATTGCAGGTAGGACAAGCTAGAGCAAGGTTCCGAATTTCGAACGTGAAGTTGGAATACTGTGCCTTGTCAACGAAATGCTCAAGATGCGCACCGGCCTCATCCATCATCGTGCGGTGACAGAAGCAACAACGGCCGACCTGCGCTTTATAAAGAGCTTCCCAAACGTGCTCCTTGAACGTAACGACCACGTTTGCCTTGGAACCCCATTTGAATGTGCTTAAACTCGCAACACTCACGCCTATGGGATAGCCGGGCGTCGGAACAATTTGCTCAAATCCGAGGTTCATCTTCAACCTCGTCTGGTAGCAAAGCTATTAAGACTGGAATAAGTGGGTCATCTGGGGTAAGTGTATCCAGGATTCGCCTAATTTCAGGCTCCATTTCCTTTGACTTGGAGTCATCGAACTCACCACGTTCAACTAGCGAGACCGCTCGTTGAATAGCGGCAACTACCATGTGATTGCGACTTGATCCCACACCAAACTGTGAAAGGAGAAGCTCGTCGGCTGAAGCCCCATAACTGGCGACGTTGACCTGAGCATCGGGAAGCGTGAGGTCAACAATCGTACTGTCCTGAGTCGCAGTAGCGACAATGAGCGGAGAGTGAGTACAGACGACAAGGTGTCCATCAACAAGCGTTTCGCCGCAAATTTTGATAACAGTGGCCATGTACTCTCGTTGCCACTGTGGATGCAAGCTGTTTTCTGGCTCATCAATCAGCACGAGGGTAGAACTCGTCATACCGAAACCTAGTCCGAGTATTGACGTGTACATATGGTATTCGCCAGAGCTTAAGTCGAACAGAGAGAACGCACGGTTACCGTCAACCGGGGTGACTTGCGCATCCAGCAGTCCAATTAGTCCTAAATGCAGCCCGAGACGAAGCGCGCTAGCACTGAAGTCATTACATTCGACCCCGTCCGAAGATAACGTGGCTGTTAGGCGCTTGCCACCCTTGAGAATCGCCGTCTCCAATGTGGTGAAATCGTCGTACTCAAACTCCTCAAGGAGCCATTGCGCAGTCGCGAAAGACACAGGCAGTTCATCTGCTCGCTTGGCTTTGGAGGGCTGCTTTGGGGTATCGTTAGAAATGTTCTGAACACGCCCTAGAAGGTCAGGTACATCCTTCGCCTTCTTTTGCCTGCGCTGAAAAATAAATTCGACGCGCGATTTAACGCCAGCAAATTTGTGAGCTCGCATGAAGAAGTCGGACTTGAACCGGTTCGCATTGGCACTATCCAACGCAAAGCCGAGCATGGTCTCCAGTGGTGCCTTCTTGCTAAGAATGTTCGGCCCTGCACGCTGACCTATGTATGCATAGTTCGGAACATCAAACCGCGAGCGTCCACCACCAGCAAGGTCCTTTGAGGGAAAACGGTCAGCTACAGACCCCGATGTACATAAGACGCGGTGTGGGCCCTTTGCGTTCCCAACTATCGTAACTGTTGAGTCAGCATCATGTAGCGTCAACGCTGCAACGAGTTCCCGAAGCATGGTGCTCTTGTGAGAGCCGTTGTGGCCCGTAACGACTGTTATTGGAAATCCGCCAGCCTTTTCAATAAGCGAGTCTGCAATGAAATCTACACGCCTCTTGTCTCCACGAGAATCAAGGAAAGTTAACGATTCAACGCTGGGCACCGTGCGCCTCCTCAGCTTGGATGGTGCGCATGGTCGTGGCAATATTCATGAATTCCCCTAAAGATGACGTTACAGTCTAAGCGCTTGTCTTAAGGCATCCGCTGTAGCGGATGCCCGACTTGTCTAAACCAAGAGGCCTTACTGAATGATGCAGGGTCCCAGGTAAATTTGATGCCAAACGATGAGCTTAGCACTATGCCCGTATTTCTTCGGCATCCACACTTCATCGAATGACCGGAACGAAGTCCATTGACCTAAACCAGCCTCATAAGCAATAAAATCCAATTCCAGAGCCTGGGCGGTTGCCGATGATCACTATAACTAGTGTGTTGCCAGCGAGCAGTCATTGTGACCTTTGATTTCCAGGATCAGGGTATATCGGCTAACGAGTACTAAATTAGCGGGGAGCTGAGGTCGCAATAGCTTGATAAGATTCGGCAACCTACGATAAACAGCACGCTGAGGATGTGGCTCTTTGTTTAAGTTGAGTCTTGCCGAGGGTTTCTAACATCAATACGACGGAAGAACTCTGAGAACTTCAGCAACCTCAGGAGTTCAGTTCACTCATGGCTGTTCCGACTTCGACAAAATACTGTCGGCTACCGTCAATCATTGGCCCCGTAGCCAGTTTCATTCCTTGCGACCTGGCCCATTCAAGTGCTTTTTTAGATGGAGCTCTGTGTAGCCGAGCTAATGTAATAAGTGGTACGTATGAGGCTCGAAAGTTTTCAATTTCCTTGGCGCTGATGTATCGCGCAATACGCCTTCCCAACAATTGCTTTGATGCGCGAATCAAGCCGACACCTAAAAGGTCATACAGAACTTGCTCCTTCAACCCCAACTCAATAGCAGCCTCAGGGACTGAGAATACGCGACCGGCATCGCTCTGACGTGATTTTTTCCAAGTATCCAGCGACCGAGATTCGACTGTCCAGGATGAGAAGTTGATCTCAGGGGCAGATATGCGCACAAGCTTGTCCATGATTGCTTGAATAAAATCGACCGTAGCTGAAACTGGAACCAAGTTGCGTAAGGCAAATCCCATATCGACCACTTGTGCGGCAACCCCAAAATCACGTTCGGTGGCCAGTGACAGCCTTTTTTGAAATTGCTCAAGATCGCGTCGGCTTAGCCATCGGCCAACCCGCAAAATCAATTTGGCTCGCAGTAAATGCGCAAGCCTTGCGGGTGAAATGTTCAGGTGAAGTGCCGCCTGCTTAGCCGAGATACGATCTGCCAACACTGAAGCCATCTGTTTGGTGGCCGTGGAAGCAATGACTGCCCGCCTGCGCCCCCCGGCTGTCGATCTGATGGCCACGGCCCATGATGGATTGCTCTTGAGAAGGTCAGATAGGCTTTCAACGCGAATTCCCAATTCGGTTGCCACATCCTTCTGGGTCGCGACACTGCTCAAAATGAATCGCCCCGGGTTTTGAGGAGGCTCCAACATTTGAGAAGATGGAGCCATGAGAAAGTCAACGAAGTTTTCCCCCGAAGTACGCGAACGCGCAGTGCGCATGGTGCAGGAGCACCGTGGCGAATATCCCTCCCTGTGGTCTGCCATT
>CANFIH010000056.1 GCA_947446855.1 Burkholderiales bacterium | reverse complement strand
GGGGCCGGCACCGGGCAGTGACCCATCGACCGGGCGGCTTTGGATGCGGTCGCGCGAAAAGGTCACGGCCTTTTGGTAGGCGCGCTCGGCAATCGCGATGCCCTGCACACCCACGGCGTAACGGGCCGCGTTCATCATGATGAACATGTATTCGAGGCCGCGGTTTTCCTGTCCCACCAGGTAGCCGATGGCGCCACCGTGGTCGCCGTATTGCAGCACGGCCGTCGGGCTGGCCTTGATGCCCATCTTGTGTTCGATGCTGACGCAATGCACGTCGTTGCGCGAACCCAGAGAGCCGTCGCCATTGACCATGAATTTGGGCACGACAAACAGGCTGATGCCCTTGACGCCTTCGGGCGCACCGGCGACGCGGGCCAGCACCAGGTGGACGATGTTCTCGGCCATATCGTGCTCACCCCAGGTGATAAAAATCTTGGTGCCGAACACCTTGTAAGTGCCGTCCGGCAGCGGCTCGGCGCGGGTGCGCACAGCTGCCAGATCCGAGCCGGCCTGCGGCTCGGTCAGGTTCATGGTGCCGGTCCACTGGCCGCTGATCAGCTTTTCCAGATACACGGCGTTGAGCTCGTCGGAGCCGGCGGTGAGCAGCGCTTCAATGGCGCCGTCGCTCAAGAGCGGGCACAGGGCAAAGCTCATGTTGGCGCTGTTGCACATCTCGATGCAGGCCGCGCCAATGGTCTTGGGCAGGCCCTGGCCGCCGAAGTCGGCCGGATGCTGCAGGCCTTGCCAGCCGGCCTCGGTGTATTGTTTGAAGGCTTCCTTGAAACCAGGAGTGGCGGTCACCACGCCGTCCTTGAAGCTGGTGGGATTCTGGTCACCGGCCCAGTTCAGCGGAGCCAGCACCCCCTCGTTGAATTTGGCAGCCTCTTCCAGCACGGCCTGCGCGGTGTCCAGACCGGCATCGGCAAAGGCCGGGATCTGCGCGATCTGCTCGATATTGGCCAGATGCTCGATGTTGAACAGCATGTCTTTGACGGGGGCGATGTAACTCATGATGAACTCCACTGATGTATAAAAAAACGAAAAAAAAGGGCACCCCATGGATGCCCTGTTGAACTTTTCAGCCTATAGGGCCGCCACCAGTTCAGGAACGGCGACGAACAAATCCGCCACCAGGCCGTAATCGGCCACAGAGAAGATCGGTGCCTCGGCATCCTTGTTGATGGCCACAATGACCTTGCTGTCCTTCATGCCGGCCAGATGCTGGATCGCGCCGCTGATACCGCAAGCGATATACAACTGCGGCGCCACGATCTTGCCGGTCTGGCCCACTTGCCAGTCGTTGGGCGCGTAGCCTGCATCCACGGCGGCGCGTGATGCACCCATGGCAGCGTTGAGCTTGTCCGCCAGCGGCGTGATGATTTCGTTGAACTTTTCGCTGGAGCCCAGAGCGCGACCACCAGAAACGATGACCTTGGCGCTGGTGAGTTCGGGGCGGTCGTTCTTGGCGATCTCGGAACCCAGAAAGCTGACGTTGGCACTGGCAGCCACAGCGGCCAATGTTTCCACAGCGGCACTGCCACCGGTTGCAACCACCGGATCGAACCCGGTCGTACGTACGGTCAGGACCTTGGTGGCGTCGGTGGCCTGCACGGTGGCCATGGCATTGCCGGCGTAAATCGGGCGCTCAAAGGTATCGGGGCTGATGACCTGGGTGATGTCGCTCACCTGGCCCACATCGAGCTTGGCGGCCACACGCGGGGCGATGTTCTTGCCCGACGGGGTCGCAGCGAAAACGATGTGGCTGTAGCTGCCGGCGATGGCCAGTACCTGGGCCGTGACGTTTTCAGCCAGACCATGGGCCAGGCCGGCTTCATCGGCATGGATGACCTTGGAAACGCCGGCAATTTGTGCGGCAGCAGCAGCAGCGGCAGCGGCGTTGTGGCCAGCCACCAGCACATGGACATCTCCACCGCACTGCGCGGCAGCGGCAATGGTGTTCAGGGTGGCGGGCTTGATGGAGGCGTTGTCGTGTTCGGCAATGACGAGTGCGGTCATGATCAGATTACCTTTGCTTCATTCTTCAATTTATCGACGAGTGCGGCCACATCGGCCACCTTGACACCGGCGCTGCGTTGGGCCGGCTCGGCAACCTTCAGCGTCTTGATGCGCGGAGCGACATCGACACCCAGGTCTTCGGGCTTGACGGTTTCCATCGGCTTCTTCTTGGCCTTCATGATGTTGGGCAGCGTCACATAACGCGGCTCGTTCAGGCGCAAATCGGTGGTGATGATGGCGGGCAAGGTCAGGCTCAGGTTTTCCGAGCCGCCGTCCACTTCGCGTGTGGCCTGCAGCTTGCCGTCGACGATGGCAACCTTGCTGGCAAACGTGGCCTGCGGCCAGTCGCCCAGCGCAGCCAGCATCTGGCCGGTCTGGTTGCAGTCGTCATCAATGGCCTGCTTGCCCAAGATGACCAGGCCCGGCTGTTCCTTGTCGACCAGGGCCTTGAGCAGCTTGGCCACGGCCAGCGGCTGCAGATCGGCCGCAGTTTCCACCAGAATGGCGCGGTCGGCGCCAATGGCCATGGCGGTACGCAGGGTCTCGGCACATTGCGCGACGCCGCAGGAGACTGCGACGATTTCCGTGACCACGCCCTTTTCCTTGAGCCGCACGGCCTCTTCCACCGCGATTTCGTCAAACGGGTTCATGCTCATCTTGACGTTGGCAATATCTACACCGCTACCGTCCGACTTGACGCGGACCTTGACGTTGTAGTCCACCACGCGTTTGACGGGTACCAGGACTTTCATGCTTGCTGCTCCAGAGGGTTGTGTGTGGGTGTTTGAATTGACGTTTACGTCAACGCTTTTGATTGTATGCGGGCTGCCCTGTAGCGGACTTTAGGTGGCGGGCCTCGGCATAAAAATAAAATAGAACGATCGTGCTTTTTTGTATTGTATTCCGCTTTAGCGCTGATGAACCACGCGTTGCGGGTAAGGAATATCAATCTGGTTCGCGCGCAGCGCAGCCAGAATGGCCAAATTGATGTCCGACTTCAAGCCACCCTGCCCGACCTCGGGGTCACTGATCCAAAAGCCCACGGTGAACTCCAGGCCATCGGCACCAAAGTTGGACAACTGGATGACCGGCGCCGGCTCACGCAGCACCCGCGGCTGGTCCAGTGCGGCCTGCAGCAGCAAATCGCGGACCTGCGCCACATCGCTCTCATAACCGACCGACACCACGGTGGACTGGTAGACACGCGAATCGGCCAAAGACAGGTTTTCCACCCGGTTGGTGATCAGCATTTCGTTGGGCACGATGGATTCGCGCCCGGTCAGCGAGCGGATCACGGTGTAGCGCGCATTGATCTGGGTAATCAGCCCTTCGAAACCGTCCACCCGCACGTTGTCGCCGATGCGCATGCTGCGCTCCGCCAGAATCACAAACCCGCTCACGTAGTTGGACGCCAGCTTCTGCAGGCCCAAGCCGATGCCCACGCCGACCGCGCCCCCCAGCACCGACAAGGCCGTCAGATCAATTCCGACCGAGGAGAGCGCGACGATCAAGCCCAGGAACATCAGCACCGCGCGCGCCGCATTGCTGATGGCCTTGCGCAGCGACAACTCACTGCCGGTGGCATTGCGCAGCACGCGCGCCTCAATGCCAGCCGACAGCCACAAGGTGAAAATCAGCACCGCACCCGCCGTGACCGCACCTTCGAGCATATTGCGCAGCGTCAGGTGGCTGTTGCCCACCTTCCAGCCGATCTGGTCGAGCTCGTTCAAGACCACCGGCAACAGGCCGCTGACCCACAGCACCATGATCAACCAGGCCAGCCAGGAAATGGTCTGCTCCAGCGGACGCACCCATTTCGACTGCGGAAACGCCGCCTGCAACACCTTGACGCCGACCCGGATCACCAGAAGCGACACCAGCACCGGAATGGCGACCTTGAGCAGCGCCACCGACACCAACCTGACCAGCACGTCCCGCGCCAGAAAAACCAGACACAGCAGCACCAGCGGGAACAGCACGCCATCCACATTGCGCTTGCCAAACCAGATGGAACGCGCATCGTCCTGCCCCAGGGCGCGGCGCAAACCGCGCACCAGGACCCAGCCCAGCAGCGCGCAGCCCGCCAGCACAGCCAGTTCGATCAGCACCGAGGTCTGGGACAGGGCGTTGAGCCAGCCCTGGAAATCATCCATCGGCTCGGGAGCGGGAGCTTGTTGCATCAAATACCTGCCAGCACGCGCACGTGGGCCTCCACGCTGCGAGCCAGGGCATCCAGGTTGTAGCCGCCCTCCAGGCACGAGACGATGCGACCCTTGGCATGGCGCACAGCCACCTCCTTGAGCTGGTGGGTGATCCAGGCGTAGTCGTCCTCCACCAGCCCCATCTGCCCCAGGTCATCCTCGCGGTGGGCGTCAAAGCCCGCGCTGATCAGGATCAGCTCCGGCTTAAACGCCTCCAGCCGCGGCAACCAGACATGGGTGACCATTGCGCGGATGGCATCACCCTTGGTGTAGGCCGGCACCGGCATATTCAACAAATTGCCGGCCGTTGAGGCAGCGCCGCCATAGGGGTAGAACGGATGCTGGAAAAAGCTCACCATCAGAATGCGCTCGTCCCCGGAGACGATGTCTTCGGTGCCGTTGCCATGGTGCACATCAAAGTCGATGATGGCCACGCGCTGCAAACCATGGCGATCCAGGGCGTAATGCGCCGCTACCGCCACATTGTTGAAAAAGCAAAAGCCCATGGCCTTGTCGCGGCAGGCATGGTGGCCGGGCGGGCGCACCGCGCAAAAAGCGTTGTCCAGCTCACCGGCCATCACGGCATCGGTGGCGGCGATGGCCGCACCGGCCGAGCGCAGCGCCGCGTCCCAGGTGTGGACATTGATGCAGGTGTCAGGGTCGATTTGGGCATGCGCCGGGCCGCCTGCCTGCACCTCGTCGCGCAGCCCGTCGGTCAGGCCGCGCAGTGCCGCAATGTGCATGCGGCCGTGGGCCAGTTCCAGGTCGGCAATCGGCGCCAGCGGGGCCTCACGCCGGTCCAGCTGATCGGCCACGCCCTTGGACCGCAGGCGCTCGTCAATGGCCGCCAGCCGCTGCGGGCACTCGGGGTGACCCGCGCCCATGTCATGTTTGCTGCAATCGCTGTGGAAAAAATAGCCGGTCTTGCTCACGGGGAACTCGCATTTCAGAAAAGTCGGGTAACGTCCCGCCATGGACGCAGCACGCACACTCAAAATACTACTCAGTCAGCTTAACACGGTGATCGTGGGCAAACCCGGCCAGATCCAGGACTGCGTGGCCTGCCTGCTCGCAGGCGGCCACTTGCTGATTGACGACGTTCCGGGTGTGGGAAAAACCACGCTGGCCCACGCGCTGGCGCGCAGTTTCGGCCTGCAGTTTTCTCGTGTGCAGTTCACCTCCGACCTGATGCCCAGCGATCTGAGCGGCGTCTCGGTCTTCGAGCGCGCCAAGGAGGCTTTTGTGTTCCACCCCGGCCCGATCTTTGCCCAGGTGCTGCTGGCCGATGAGATCAACCGCGCCAGCCCCAGGACCCAAAGCGCCCTGCTCGAAGCCATGGAAGAAAAGCAGGTCTCGGTGGAAGGCCACACGCGGCCGCTGCCCCAGCCCTTCTTCGTCATCGCCACGCAAAACCCCCTGGACCAGGTAGGCACCTACCCGCTGCCCGAGTCGCAGCTGGACCGCTTTCTGATGCGCATCTCCCTCGGCTACCCGGACCGCGCCGCCGAGCGGGACCTGCTCAGTGGCAACGACCGGCGCGCCATGGTCGACGCCTTGCAAACCGTGATGCGGCCTGGCGAACTCGCGCAGTTGCAAGCGCTGGTGCAAGCGGTGCATACCGCGGGGCCGCTATTGGACTATGTGCAGGACCTGCTTGCCGCCACCCGCTCGGGTGCCTGGTTTGTGCAGGGCCTGAGCCCGCGCGCCGGTATTGCCGTGCTGCGGGCGGCGAAGGCACAAGCGCTGCTGAGCGGGCGCGACTATGTGGCACCGGACGATGTGCAGGCCATATTGCCGCAAACCATCGCGCACCGCCTGATTCCGGTGGAGAGTGCGGCACGGGGCTCGCAGGAGCAGGTTCGCGCCATGCTGGCTGCCGTGGCTTTGCCGTGAATCGTGTTGTTTGGAGTGGGGCTCTTCCCTTGGGGGCTTTTTTTAACTCCCCCATCGCCCCCGTCCCTTGCCCCGGCGGATGCTGAAAATTGTCCGCTACAAACCAAGCCCCCTTGCCAAGCCCTCTGCTGCATCCGTTGCAACATGTGCGCGCACGCATCAACCATTTCTGGCTCAACCGGGTACCTCCCGCAGACAGCACCACATTAACCCAGCGCAACGTCTACATCCTGCCCACCCGCCCCGGCTGGATGCTGGGCCTCACCCTGCTGGTGCTGCTGATAGCCAGCATCAACTACCAGCTCAACCTGGGCTATGTTCTGACCTTTTTGCTGGCCGGTTGCGCGGTGGTGGGCATGCATGTGTGCCACGGCACGCTGCGCGGCCTCACCCTGAACCTGCTTGCTCCCGCGCCCGCCTTTGCGGGTCACCGTGCCACCGTCACAGTGCAGTTGCACAGCCAGCGCAAAACCCCGCGTTATGGCATCGGCCTGGCCGTGCTGGGCACCACACAATGGAGTTGGACCGATGTAGAGCCCCAGGGCAGCGCCAAGGTACAAATTGTCTTGCATCCGCAACGCCGGGGTCTGCAGCAACTGCCGGCGCTGACAGCACAGACGCATTTCCCGCTGGGCACCTTTCGCGTCTGGACGGTGTGGCGGCCGGCGGCACGGTTGCTGGTCTATCCCGCGCCCGAGGCGCAAGCACCCCCCCTGCCCGCAGGCGAGCCCAGCGCCGGTGGTGCACGCACCGTGCAGCGCCACAGCAGCGGCGAATTCGACGGCGTGCGTGCCTACCGTCGCGGTGACCCGCTGAAAACGGTCATGTGGAAAAAGGTCGCCAAGGCCGGCGAATGGGTCAGCCGCGATACCCGGCAAGCCCAGCGCTTCGAGCTGTGGCTGGACCTGGCCCGGGTTGGTCACTTTGCCGGCACAGCGGGCACAAGGGAGCAAGGACTGTCGCGCCTGTGTGCCTGGGTCATCGCGTCCGACCAGGCAGGTCTGCGCTATGGCCTGCGCCTGCCGGGGGTGGAAATCGCACCCGGCACCGGCGACGCGCACAAGCGCGCCTGCCTGTCGGCCCTGGCCCTTTATTGAAGAGGCCCCGCGATGAACCTGCTGCACCGCCTCAAGCACCTGCCCCGCGACGCCCGCGACACGCTGTTTGTGCTGGCCGTGATCGCCTGGATCATCCTGCCGCAAACCGAACACCTGCCGTTGTGGTGCAGCGCCATGACGGCGCTGGTGCTGCTCTGGCGCGGCTGGCTTGCCATACAAGGCAAAGCCCTGCCCTCGCGCTGGTGGCTGCTGCTCTTGCTGCTGCTGGCATGCGGCGCCACCTTCTACAGCCACCAGACCTTGCTGGGGCGCGACGCCGGCGTGACTTTTGTGGTGGTCCTGCTGGCGCTCAAGACGCTGGAAATGCGAGCCCGGCGCGACGCCTTTGTGGTGTTCTTCCTCGGCTTTTTTGCACTGCTCTCCAACTTCTTTTTTTCGCAAAGCCTGCTCACGGCCCTGGCCATGGTGATCGGGCTGCTGGGCCTACTCACCGCCCTGGTCAACCAGCACATGCCGGTGGGTCGCCCGCCGTTGCTGCTGGCAGCACGCACGGCCGGCTGGATGGCCTTGCTGGGCGCACCCCTCATGGTGCTGCTGTTTGTGCTGTTTCCCCGGGTGGCCCCGCTCTGGGGCCTACCGGGTGATGCCATGGGCGGGCGCACCGGCCTGGCGGGCAGCATGCGGGTCGGCACGATTGCCAACCTGGCGCTGGACAGCAGCGTGGCCATGCGCATCCGTTTCGAAGGCGCCGTGCCGCCACAGCGCGAGCTGTACTTTCGCGGTCCGGTGCTGACCACCTTTGACGGGAGCGAGTGGAAACCGCTGCGCTCGGCGTTTCCGGCGCGCATGCAACTGGCCGGCAATCTGCAGGTCAGCGGCAGCCCCATCCGCTACGAAGTCACGCTGGAAGGCAACAACCACAGCTGGTTGCCCCTGCTGGACGCCACGCCCGAACGACCCGACCTGAAGGACTACAGCGTCAACATGCAGCCCGATCTGCAATGGACCAGCGCACGCCCGATCGGCGAACTGGTGCGCTTCAAGGCCCAGGCCTACACCCATTTCCGCCATGGGCCGCTCAAGGAGGAGCTGGGCTTGCAAGACCAGGTTGACCTGCCCGCAGGATTTAACCCGCGCACTTTGCAACTGGCGCTGGACCTGCGGCGCGACCCGCGCTACGCCGGCGCCGAAGCGCCCGCCCTGGTCAACGCCGTGCTGGACAAACTGCGCACCGGCGGCTACCGCTACACGCTGGACCCGGGCGTCTATGGCAGCCACACGGCCGATGAATTCTGGTTTGACCGCAAGGAAGGGTTTTGCGAACACATTGCCTCCAGCTTTGTGCTGCTGATGCGCGCGCTCGACGTGCCGGCCCGCGTGGTTACCGGCTACCAGGGCGGTGAGTTAAACCCGGTGGACGGATTCTGGACCGTGCGCCAGAGCGATGCCCACGCCTGGGCCGAAGTCTGGATGGCGGGCCAGGGCTGGGTGCGTGTGGACCCCACCTCGGCCGTGGCCCCGGCACGCACCGGCTCTGTGCAGCGGCTGATGCCCGTGCGCAGCGTGATCGCCCAGGCGCTGGGTGCCATGAGCCCGGGCTTCGAGCTCAACCTGCGCGCCTACTGGGAGGCCGGCAACAACCGCTGGAACCAGTGGGTGCTGAACTACTCGCAGGCCAGGCAGCTCACGCTGCTGCGCTCCCTCGGCTTCACCGCTCCCGGCTGGGAAGACCTGAGCCTGGTGCTGATCGGCAGCATCGTGGCACTCAGCCTGCTGGGCGCCGCCTGGACCCAATGGGACCGCAGACGCCGCGATCCCTGGCTGCGCCTGCTGCACGCCGCCGCCGCCCGACTGCAACAGGCCGGCCTGCCGGTTGCAGCCCATACGCCGCCCCGCCAGATGGCCCAAGCCTTGCAGGACCGGGCTGCCGGGGCCGCAGCCGCCCACGCCATCGAACTGGCGCGCATCCAGGACTGGCTGCTGCGCCTGGAAGCATGGCGCTACGCGCCGGCTGTAGCCAGCCCGGCCCATGCCCGTCGTGCGCTGGGTACACTGCAACGGGAATACCGCCAATTGCACTGGCCGCAACACCTGCCAACCCAACCTTTGACACCGTGAACATTTTCCAAAAATCAATGGCCGCCGTGCTGCTCGCCACCTGTGCGCTGCAAGCCGGAGCGGCCAGTAAAAAACCGCCCCGCAAACCCAGGGCGTCCAAGAGCCACCCAGTGGCCACCAAGCCCTCCCAAACCGCAGGCCCGGCCTACGCCACGCGGGCCGATGTGATGCAAGAGGCTGACGCCATGGCGCAGCGGCTCGGGCTGGAGCGCGACTGGGTGCGCCATGCCCTGGGCCAAGCCCACTTCATGCCTGGCATTGCCAAGGCCATCCTTCCGCCGCCGGTGGGCGTACCCAAGAACTGGGCCGCGTACCGGGCCCGCTTTGTAGAGCCGGTACGCATCCAGGCCGGCACGCAGTTCTGGCTGGCCAACCGGGACACCTTGCAGCGCGCCGAGGCCGAAACCGGCGTGCCGGCCAGCATCATCGTCGGCATCATTGGCGTGGAGACCATTTACGGCCGCAACACCGGCACCTTCCGCGTGATCGATGCCCTGTGCACACTGGCCTTTGACTTCCCCGCCAGCCACCCCAAGGCCGAGGCCCGTGCCGCCTTCTTCCATGGCGAACTGGAAGCCTATCTGACACTGACCGCGCGCACCCATACCGACCCGCTGGCCCTGCGCGGCAGCTATGCCGGCGCCCTGGGCTGGCCACAGTTCATGCCCTCGAGTTGGGTCAAGTACGCCGTCGACTTTGATGGCGACGGCCGCGTAGACCTGTTCAACAGCCAGGCCGATGTGATCGGCTCGGTGGCCAATTACTTCAAGGCCTTCCACTGGCAGCCCGGCATGCCCACCCACTTCGCGCTGCAATGGAACGAGGCAACACTCGACAAGACTGCCCTGCTCGCGCCCGACATCCTGCCAACCTTTAGCGTGGCCCAATTGGCGGCCAAAGGCGCTCTGTTGGACGCACCCGGCACCGTCTACGGCGGGCCGCTGGCACTGATCGAGCTACAAAACGGCGATGCGCCCGCGCAGTACGTGGCGGGCACGGAAAACTTTTATGCCATCACCCGCTACAACTGGAGCAGCTACTACGCCATGGCCGTGATCGAACTCGGCCAAGCCGTGGCAGAAGCGGTAGCGGCACGGGTGCCGGGTGATCTGGCCGTGACAAAATAAACCATGGCCACTGCGAACGCGACCAACGACCCGATGACACTGGACCGTTATGACGGAAGCGCCACGCTTGATCTGTACCGCGCCGCGCTCGGGCCCATCCAGGCCGATTACTACCTCAAAGCCTTTACGCGCTTTGATGCCGTGGGCAAGCCCGGCCCCGGCTGGAACTGGGCCGCCGCCATGCTCAGTCTGAACTGGATGGTGTATTACAAGCTTTGGATCGCCGCCCTGGCCTATGTGGGAGCCGTCGCGGGGGCCGCACTGCTGCTGCCAGGCATAGGAGGACTGGTATTCCAACTCTCGGCACCAACCCAGTGGGCGCTGCTGGCGCTCACCCTGCTGCTATCGGTTGCCGTGCCGGGCCTGTATGGCAATGCCTGGCTGTACCGGGCCAGCAACAAAAGAATGGAACAGGCCCTGGTTGCCAGCGCGACACTGCAAGAGGCCTGTGCAACGCTGACGCGCCAGTCCGGCGGTGTTCGACGTCTGATTAGTTTGGCCGGGCTGAACGTCGCACTGTGCGCGTTTTTGGCAGCGCTGGCGCTGTCCTGGCCCGATGCCACCGCGCTGCCGCCCCACACCGGGCCGGCCATGCAGGCGGGCCTGGCCGGCCCGGTGCAAAGCGGGCTGATCAACCAGGCCGCAGACCCGGCGCCGGCAGCATCTGCCGCACCAGCACCAGCACCAGCACCAATGCCAGTGACGGCAGCAGGCAGCTCCGCCCCTGCGGCGGCCGGTGCGCGGCTCGCTGCACCAGACGCTGCACCAGACGCTGCACCGGCAAGCCAGGGCACCGGGCAGCGCAGCAGCCAGGGCCTGGTGCAGGCTGCGGCTGCAGCGGCCGCCGCGCTGGAGCGACCGGCCCCGCTTGCCGTGGCGCCCAGCCCGCCCGAACCGGTGTCCGCACCTTCGCCTGCACGCAGCGTGAAAGAACCCTCCGCGACCCGCACAGTAGAAAAATCTGCGCGTAGCGCCAAGGCGCTCAAGGCGACCAAACAGGCCAAAGCGGACAAGGCGGAGAAATGGGCCAAGGCCCGCACCGCCAAGGCAGGCGCTCCCTCCGGGGCCGACAAGGCCGTGGTTTCAGCCGCCCCATCCGGCGCAGAAACCTACCTGATCAATGTGGGCCTGTTTGCCGACGCCAACAATGCCCGCAACGCGCTGACCAAACTTCAGGATGCCAACCTGCCGGCGCTGTCCCAGCAAATCAAATCGTCCAAGGGCGCACGCACCCGGGTCCGCGTGGGCCCGTTTGATAGCCAGGCCGAGGCCGACCGGACTGCCGAAAAAATCCGCAGTCTGCAGTTGGACGCCGTGGTGTTCAAGCCCTAGGGACTGCCGGCCAAGGCCTGATCCCTCCGACACAGGGGGCGGTGCATTCCGCACCCTGTGTTGCATGTATCTGCCCCGTTATTGACACGGAGCAAGACACGGGTCTGCGTTTGCGGAGAATATGGTGCGTCACAACTGTGTGACGACAAAATAAAGCGGGAGTGTCTGACGTGTTGAGCCTTCGTACCCTATCAGTCGCACGTCGATTGGCCCTGCTGACCGCCATCTGCCTGGTTGGCATCAGTCTGCTGGTGACCCTGTTGTTGACCTCCGAGCGCGAAATCGTCATGCAGGAACGCCAACTCGGTGTACAGCAGGCGGTGGAAAGCGCGCACACCCTGGTGGCCCATTACCAGGCCCAGGCCCAGGCCGGCCTGATCAGCAACGAAGCCGCGCAGCAGGCCGCCCTGGCCGCCGTCAAAGCCATGCGCTACAGCGGCTCCGAATATTTCTGGATCAACGACATGCAGCCGCGCATGGTGATGCATCCGATCAAGCCCGAGCTCGACGGCAAAGACCTGAGCGACAACAAGGACCCCAGCGGCAAACATTTGTTTGTGGAGTTCGCCGCCATCGTCAAGGCACAGGGCAGCGGCTTTGTCTGGTACCTCTGGCCCAAGCCGGGCAGCGAGCAACCGGTGCAAAAGGTTTCATTCGTGAAGGGCTTTGCGCCCTGGGGCTGGGTGATTGGCTCGGGTGTGTATGTGGACTCGGTGGACGCCGCCATCCAGGACCGCTTCATTCACTCAGCACTGGGCACGCTGGTGCTGGCCGGACTGCTGATTGCCGTGGCCATCTTCATAGGCCGCAGTGTGCTGTCCCAGCTGGGGGGCGAACCGACTGAGGCCGCCGCCATCACGCAAAGCATGGCGCAGGGGGACCTGACAGTTGCGATCGCTCTCAAGCCCGGCGACCGGGACAGTCTGCTGCACTCCATCCAGGGCATGCGCGACGGTTTTTCGCACATCGTGGGCGAGGTACGGCAGGGCTCGGTCGGCGTGGCAGCCGCCAGTGCGGAAATTTCTCTGGGCAACACCGACCTGTCGGCACGCACCGAACACCAGGCCGCGGCCCTGGAGCAAACCGCCGCCAGCATGCAGGAGCTGCGCTCCACCGTGCAGCGCAACGCCGACTCGGCCCAGCAGGCCAATGCCCTGGCCCAGAATGCGGCAAGCGTGGCGAGCCAGGGCGGTGCTGCCGTGGCGGCTGTGGTCAGCACCATGCAGGGCATCAATGAATCGTCGCACCGCATTTCCGACATCATCAGCGTGATTGACGGCATCGCCTTCCAGACCAACATCCTGGCGCTGAATGCCGCAGTGGAAGCTGCGCGTGCAGGCGAACAGGGCCGGGGTTTTGCGGTGGTGGCCACCGAGGTGCGCTCGCTGGCCGGACGCAGTGCGGCCGCAGCCCGCGAGATCAAGACGCTGATCACCGCCAGCGTGGAGCGCGTCGAGCGCGGCAGTGCCCAGGCCGATCAGGCGGGCGCCACCATGCATGAGGTGGTGGAGTCAATCCAGCGGGTGACGCGCATCATGGCCGAGATCACGGTGGCCAGCCAGGAACAGGCGCTGGGCGTATCTCAGGTCGGTGAAGCGGTGTCCACGCTGGACCAGGCGACCCAGCAAAACGCTTCGCTGGTTCAGGAGATGGCCAGCGCCGCGGCGCGGCTCCAGGGCCTGGCGGACGAACTGGTGCACACCGTGTCCATCTTCAAACTGGAGGCGTAAAGGCCAGCCGTCCGGCTGGCCTTGCCATCCGCCGCAGACCCTGTGTGCAGGACACAGGGCCGGGCGGAACAGGCGATCAGCTGGCGACCAGGTATTCGCGGCTGATGTGCGCACCCAGATCGTTGACGCGGTCCAGGAACTGCGTCAGATAGGCGTGCAGGCCGGTGGCCAGGATTTCATCGATGCGACCGTACTTGAGCTCAGCGCGCAGCTTGCCGGCACGGCGCTGGGTTTCGCTGTTGGAATCGCTGGCTACCAGCGCCAGGTTGTTGACCACTTCGTTCAGACTGGCGTGCAGGGAGCGCGGCATGTCGGGGCGAAGGATCAGCAGCTCGGCCACGCGCTCGGGGCGAATGACGTCGCGGTACACCTTGCGATAGACCTCGAAAGCCGAGACGCTGCGCAGAATGGCGCTCCAGTGGTAGAAGTCGTATTCCTGGTCGCGCTCGTTGGCAGCGCCGTAAAAATCGCTTTGCACGGCGTGGAACTTCACATCCACCAGACGCGCGGTGTTGTCGGCGCGCTCCAGGAAGGTACCCAGGCGCATGAAGTGCAGAGCCTCGTCCATCAGCATGGTGCCCACGGTCACGCCGCGTGACAGGTGCGAGCGAAACTTCACCCACTCAAAAAACTGCGAGGGGTCGGCATCGAACTCGCTGCTCTTGATCATGCGTTTGACTTCCAGCCAGGTCTGGTTTTGGGTTTCCCAGACTTCGGTGGTGAGTGCGCCGCGCACGGCACGGGCGTTTTCGCGCGCCGCGCCCAGGCAGGACACGATGGAGGACGGATTGCTCTCGTCCTTGACCATGAAATCGATCACATCGCGGGCGTTCACCGTGTCGTATTGCTTGGCATACGCGCCGGTCAGTTCGCTGATGCTCAGCAAGCCCTGCCAGCCCATTTGGGCCACGGCATCACTTTGCGGCAGCAGCGAGGTCTGGTAGTTCACATCCAGCATGCGCGCGGTGTTCTCGGCCCGCTCGGTGTAGCGGGACATCCAAAAAAGGTGGTCTGCGGTACGTGACAGCATTTTTTTAGTTCTCCAAAATCCAGGTATCTTTTGTTCCGCCGCCTTGGGATGAGTTCACCACCAGCGAGCCTTCTTTGAGGGCCACACGGGTCAGGCCGCCGGGCACCATCTGCACGGTCTTGCCGGACAGCACATAGGGGCGCAAATCGATGTGGCGGGGTGCAATGCCGCTTTCCACGAAGGTGGGGCAGCTCGACAGGCTCAGCGTGGGCTGGGCGATGTAGCCGCTGGGGTTGGCCAGCACGGCCTTGCGGAAGTCTTCAATCTCGGCGGTGGTGGAGGCCGGGCCGACCAGCATGCCGTAGCCGCCGGCGCCGTGCACCTCTTTCACCACCAGGTCTTTGAGGTTGGCCATGGTGTAGGCCAGGTCGTCCTTGTTGCGGCACATGTAGGTGGGCACGTTGTTCAGGATGGGCTTCTCGCCCAGATAGAACTCGATCATCTTGGGCACGTAGGGGTAGATCGACTTGTCATCGGCAATGCCGGTACCGACTGCGTTGCAGATGGTGACGTGGCCGGAGCGGTAGGCGTCAATCAGTCCCTCGCAACCCAGGGTGGAGGTGGAGCGGAACACGCTGGGGTCCAGGTAGTCGTCGTCGACGCGGCGGTAAATCACGTCGACACGGCGCGGGCCGCGCGTCGTGCGCATGTAGACGAACTTGTCTTTGACAAACAAGTCCTGCCCTTCGACCAGTTCCACACCCATTTGCTGGGCCAGGAAAGCGTGCTCGAAATAGGCACTGTTGTACATGCCGGGGGTCAGCACCACCACGGTAGGTTCTGCCGTGGTCTCGGGGCTGCTGGCACGCAGGGTTTCGAGCAGCAGGTCGGGATAGTGTGCAACCGGTGCCACGCGATGGGCGCTGAACAGGTCGGGGAAGAGCCGCATCATCATCTTGCGGTCTTCCAGCATGTAGCTCACGCCGCTGGGCACGCGCAAGTTGTCTTCGAGCACGTAGTACTCTCCGTTGCCCTGGGCATCCGGTGCGCGCACGATGTCCACGCCGGAGATATGCGAATACACGTTGTGCGGCACATCGACGCCGACCATCTCGGGGCGGAACTGGGCGTTGTTCTCAATCTGCTCACGCGGGATCAGGCCGGCCTTGAGGATGTCCTGGTCGTGGTAGATGTCGTGGATAAAGCGGTTGAGCGCCGTGACACGCTGCACCAGGCCTTTTTCCATGCTGGCCCATTCCAGCGCGGGGATGATGCGGGGTATCAGGTCAAAGGGAATCAAACGCTCGGTGCCGGCACCGCTCTCGTCTTTTTCACCGTAGACGGCGAAGGTGATACCGACCCGGCGGAAGATCATTTCTGCTTCTTCGCGCCGCTTGGCCATCATGTCGCCCGGTTGTCGTGCCAGCCACTCGTCATAGATCTTGTAGTGGTCACGAATCTGTTCGCCCTTGGAGAAGAACTCGTAGGGCAGCTTGGTGTACATCTCGTCAAATTTCTGCATAAATCCTCTTGAACTCAATCTCTGTATGTTCTCTAAGCAAGCTTCGCACCAGCATACTAACCCCTGCCTGCGCACTGTTATGGCACACGGTGGGCCCAGTAGCGCATTTCCCCTGATCGAGCGCAAACTGTCTGCGCAGGCCGATCGGAGCGCCAGGTGATGGCACCGCAATGGGGCGCATCGTGCACCACAATGCCGCGCCCGGCATAGCGCAACATCACTTCGGGGGCCGGATGGCCGTACCGGTTGCGGTAACCCGTCTGCACCCAGGCCTGCCGGGGCTGCACCGCGTCCAGAAAGGCCTCGCTGCTGGAGGTCTTGCTACCGTGGTGCGGCACCAGCAGCACATCGGCCCGCAGGGGCGCATGGCGTGCCAGCAGGGCCTCTTCCTGCGGGCTCTCGATATCGCCCACCAACAGGGCTGTCTGCGGCTGCGCCCCCGCACTGTGAAGGCGCAGCACGCAAGACAAGGCATTGGGACTGTGCGGGCTGTCGTAGTCCGCAGCCTGCGGGTGCAGCACCTCAAACCGCACGCCATCCCATTCCCAGTGCTGCCCGGCCACACAGCGCTGCGCCGGGCGCAGGCTTTGCAAGTGGTCATCCGCCGCAATCGAGCTCAGCAAGGCGGCCTGTGGCTGCATCGCGAGTACGGCAGGCGCCCCGCCCACATGGTCGGTATCGCGGTGGCTGAGCACCAGGGTGTCCAGCCGGGTATGCAGCGCCTGCAGCAGGGGCAGCAGCACGCGATGACCGGCATCGCTCTCCAGGCTGTAGCGCGGTCCGGTGTCATACAACAGCGCATGGGTGGCGGTGCGCACCAGCACGGCATTGCCCTGGCCGATGTCGGCAGCCAGCATCTCAAACTGCCCCACAGGTGGCACGGGCGCTTGCCACAGCAGCACGGGCAGCAACAACGGCAAACCCAGGCTGCGCAGGTGCAAGGGCAGGTGCGCCACCAGCAGCACGCCCCCCAACACGCCAGCCGCAGCCAGCCACCAGGGCGCGGTCGCCAGGGACAGTGTGGCCCAGGGCCAGGCCGCCAGCCATTGCAACAGCGCCATCAGCGCCGCGATGGCGCCACCTGCCGCATCCCACAAGGGCGGCAGCAGCACGCCCAGCATGGCCAGGGGCGTAATCACCAGCGTGACCCAGGGTATGGCCACGGCATTGGCGGCCAGGCCCACGATGGACAGCTGGCCGAATAACAACAGGGTCAGTGGCGCAAGGGCCACCGTGACCACCCATTGCTCGCGCAGCATGGCCAAGGCCCGCGCGCCGGTGCCACGCGCCAGGCCCGCACCGGGCTGTGTGCCAGAGGCGTCGGTAGCAAACAACACACCCACGGCCACAAAGCTCAACCAGAAACCAGCCTGCAGCAAGGCCCAGGGGTCGGCCACCACCACCACGGCGCAGGCCAGCATCCAGACCTGCGGCCAGGGCCAGCGCGTGCCCGACAGACGCAGCAAGGCCACTGCGGCCAGCATCAGGCAGGTGCGCTGCGCCGGTATGCCCCAGCCGGAAAACAGCGCGTAAGCACTGGCCAGCAGCAGCCCGCCCAGCAGCGCGGCGTCAGGCGCTGGCAACCGCAGACACAGCCGCCCTGAGCGCCGCCACAGCCCGCCCACCAGCCAGGCCGCGCCCCAGGCAAACATGGTGATGTGCAGGCCGGAAATACTGACCAGATGCGCCACACCGGTGGCACGGAACACATCCCAATCCACGCGTTGGTGAATTACAAATAAGGCGTGAAACGTGACAAATAGTCGTGAAATGACCCGTGTCAGCGCGAAAGTCGTGAAATGGGCACCATGCTGGCTCACCAACTCAGGAAAGAAAGTCGTGAAATGAAAGCCCAATAGTTGTTGATTTGCAACGACTTCAAGGGTTTTTGGGGCCTTGGTGTAATTCCGAAGTGGCCAAATCTCCAGCCATTTGCCCCCTCATCTTTTTAGACCGCCACTTTTGGCCAATTTAAAGCCCTCCCAAAACACCCCTTTTTTCGACCCGATTTACATAAGGTCATGAAATGGCACTCCGCTTTGACAATAAGTCGTGAAATGACCGCCAAGCGCACTTTCACCCATTACGGTGTGCATATCTGCGTAACCCACAAACACGGCCATTTCGCGTGGAATTCTTAACTGTCAGTTCACCCTAGAGGGCTTCTTTAGCTCCATCAATTTACTGCTGGCATCCGTTTACCCAAAGCTCACCGGTCAATATCGTTGATGGTCTCGGTCTAGCGCGAGTGGTCGCGCGAACGGGGCCCAGCTTCGATTGGCGAAGCCGGGAAATGATGAATTGGAACCAATGGAGCAGATAAATGACACAGAGAAAGAGTCCCGCCAGAAGAACGGATGGATTTGAGGAGGATGACGAGAAGCTCGTCTCGCACCTACATCGCGCTGAAGACGGAATCGACAGGTTCCAGGAGGACCACACAGTTGCAGCCAAACGCTTGTATCGCCGTCATCTGGTCGAACACATGGCTGCTTACCTCGGGAACCTTTCAAAGTCTCAACCTGATGTTGCCAAATCACTAGCCATTGAGGTTATTGAAACCACTTCTCAGTCACCAAAATGGACGCATGGCGCGGAAGATTCCGCGTGGTGTGTAGAAAGAATCAAAGAGGCAGTATCGATGGGTGACTGACTCACCCTACTGCGAAAGGCAATCTGCAAGCCTACGACCGTCGGAGGTCTAGGCAACTTGAGGCTGTGGGCGTCAAAAATTGCGCTCACGCGGCGTAAGCGCGCGCGTTTGGTGCCGCCTGCCCCACCCCTACTTCTGACCTTCCAGCTCGTCGTGAAGGGCGCGCAGACGCTTCACCAAAGCCTCAGGCTGCACCTCAAACGCATTGGCAATCCTAAAAACCGTGTCAATTGTCGGGCAAGCTAAACCCCTCTCCATCCGGCTCACAAAGCTCTTTGCGATGCCCGACCTTAAAGCCAGGTCGGCCTGAGTGAACTGGCTGATTTTGCGCTGTTCCTTCAAGAGTCGCCCGAAAGCAACATCAATCGCGAGAGGTGATGACATCTCCCGATTTTTGAATTTACGTCCGCTATAAAATGACACTATAGTGTTACTTATTCAGCTCAAAAACTGCTTTTTCGACGTGGCGCACGTGTGCCACCCCGAAAAAAAGTGCGGACTGAAATTGATGAGATTCGAAGAGTGTCCGAGCAGTTTCTGCCTGAGGCTGGTTTGCACCGCCGCACAGCAATGTTCAGAGCTCTTCGATTTGAAAGAACGTCCAGATTAATCGAAGGTCAAGAAAAGAGGAAAAAATGTCCAGACAGTTACAGACGCTATTGCGACACGAGCGCACACCACCAGCGGACGAACGCGCTCGCGGGGTCCGCCAATGGTCGGCAGTTCAGCTCTTGTCGGCAACCTGGTTCTTCGTAGAGTCGGTCGACATAGGCGACGGATACGTACAGCGCTGGATAACCACTTCAATGGTTGAAGCCGCAAACATCCAACGGGGGTTAGAACCCGTCAAGTCAGCCCGCATCTTTGTCTGCCTACATGCAAGCCAGAGTATTGGGCAAGGTACCCTGTTCGAAGAAATCGATGAGGCGTACCAACTCGGCACAAGCACCGAGCATATGTTTCAGTTGGCAAACGGCATGTGCTTTGTGGTGGGCACAGACAGCGCCAAGGTCGCAAATACGGAGCCCAAAGAGCTGAAGCTTCTGTATCACCGAAAGGCAGTACGCCAGGGGAGTTTCGCTATATGACCGATATGCCCTCTGAGCTCAAGCATTTACGAGAACTCAAAGCCGCAGTCGATATAGGCATTGCGGACAGCGTCCCAGACAGATTCACAGAAGTTGCCTCGTCTGAAGCACTCTCTGTACATCTTGCTGCAGTGAGCGCAACTGAGGAGCCCGCCCTCATACAAGTGCTACTCAACGCCCCTCGCTGCGAACCCCTCTACCTGGCTCGTGACCAGTCGGATGCTGGAGATATCTGATGCCAATTCGCCTTGGAAAAGGAATGCTGAAAGTGCTCAGGCGCATGGCGATAAATCAACAGCGAGGAGTTCGGGTGAACTTCTTGATAGACCCACTCACGTCGCGGGAACGTAAAGCAATACGCCAGCTAGTCAAAGAGAACGAAATGGAAAGAAGGCCGTTGCCAAATTTAACAAAGAACAAATTTGGAGGGGTAGTACGTGCACGGCTATTCCCGCGAAACAAAAAGTTATGACTAACGCAACGCAGCGAGCAACACTTGAAAAAATAGTCCGTGACTACGAAGCGGTACCAGCGCAGGGTAATAGCCCTGCAGAGATGATTGCGCGCACCGAGTACATGCTTGCAAAGCGCATGCTTGCTGAAGATGAATGCAGTCGCATTCAAAAAGGGAGGGCTGATGCTCAAGACCTGCCGCAAATTACTGCTCTAGGTTTACGACTACAGAAAGCACGAGAGCGCCGGGGCATAAACGCGAAGTTGATGGCTGAGCGCATTGGCGTGTCACTTGAAACTGTTCATAGACTTGAATCAGGAGACGCATCACTGAATATTGCAACGCTTTACCGCGCACTGCGCATACTCGGTCTAAAGCAGGACTTTTACACGCTCGCAGCAGACAAACCAATGCAGCGTAAATCGCTACTAATACAAAGCATCGCTGACGCCAAGGTAAGGACGCGCTGTCAAAAAGATGAAGGGGAGCATTGATGCCAATCCGTTAAAGCAAGGGCTTCATGCCGACGTCAACGCCGCGGCACTCATGGTTCGACCCTGACCATGGTGCGAAGCTGTATGAAATCCACGAGTGCGGCACTGTGCCCGGTGTCGAAATTGGCTGAGGTATTTGATGGCTAACAAGAACTTCCGAAAGGAAATGCACGAAGTCGGTCAGTGGTGGTTCTTTCACATCAAATATCGTGAAAGACGCTCTTGTTGGTTTGACGCGCTTGCTTGGTGCATCCGAAAGTCAGAGAAATGAAGGCACCCTTGAGCAAAAACGGACTTGTTCTGTTTCTCGACTTTGATGGTGTGTTGCACCATGAGAACGTACGGATATCAAACAAGCAAGGCCCCTTTCTGCTGGCGCCGGAGCGATATCGGCTTTTTCAGCACGCAGACCTGCTCGCTCAACTGCTTGCGCCATACCCACAGGTGCAGATTGTGTTGTCTACCTCATGGGCAATGCACTTCGGCGTAGCCGAGGCAGCAAGGCGGCTGCCGCCAGAGCTGAAAGCGCGGGTCATAGGCGGGACCTTTGACGCCCGCCACATGAACAAAGACGAATTCCATATGCTGCCACGCGGTGCGCAAGTCATCGCAGATGTGCAGCGCAGACAGCCCCGAGACTGGCTAGCGCTTGACGATGCAGAGGACGGTTGGTCAGGGCCCCACGCTGCTCACTGTGTGCAGACTCATATGTACGAGGGAATATCTGACCCAGAGGTACTTGCAGCGTTCAAGCAAATGCTAGAAGTGATGTGCCGGCGGTAAGCCGCTCTTGCTCATTTGTCTGCCATGGCAGACAAATCGGGGCAATGTGTAAACAAATTCACCTGTTCTTTTTCAAAAACGCAAAACAACAGGTGAATCACTTTAAATCAAAGACTTACAGCAACTCACTAAGTCAGTAAATCGACAAAGGGCCAGTCTATGCCCGACTCTTCAAAGGGCAGTACAGTAACTGCACCGATGTGCGCCAACTACGTCCCTGTAACCTCAGACGAGCGGCTACTTCAGTTTTTTGGAGTCGTTCGAGGTACTGACGAGCCCACGCATGACGTATTCCCAGCCGGCCTTGCGCCCTTCATTCGCCTTGCACCGGACGGGACGGATTCAGGCG
>CANFIH010000055.1 GCA_947446855.1 Burkholderiales bacterium | reverse complement strand
TGCCGGCAAGCTCAAGGGCATGCCACCCAAGCTTGCCAGCGACAACGGCGAGTTCGTGGTGATCCGCCCACTGGCCAATGTGGCCGAGAAAGACCTGATCCGCTGGGCCGCGCACCGCCAGTTCCCCATCATTCCCTGCTCGCTGTGCGGCAGCCAGCAAAACCTGCAGCGCGTGCAGATCGGCAACATGCTGCGCGACTGGGAGAAGCAGTACCCCGGGCGCACCGAGACCATGTTCACCGCCCTGCAAAACGTGGCGCCCTCGCACCTGATGGACCCCAATCTGTTTGACTTCAAGGGTGTCAGCGCCACTGGTGTGGAGGACGTTGAAGGGGACAAGGCGTTTGACAGTGAGGAGTTCACCGTGCCCACGCTGCCGGGCCTGCAGGTTGTGGCGGCCTGATCTCTTAAGGAGGCTTGCGATGTACACCGTGCTTCGATCCACCATCATCCTGCTGGCCGCAGCGCTGCTGCTGGCGCTGGGCGGCTGTGCCGCCGCGCCCCGCATGATTGACAGCGATGTGCAGACCTTTGTCACCGGCGCAGCGCCGGTGCCTCCGGCGCTGTACCGCTTTGAGCGCCTGCCATCGCAAAGCAATGCGCCCGGCCAGGACCAGATCGAAGCCCTGGCCCGGGTGGCCCTGGCCAAGGTCGGGCTGACGCCCGCCCCGCTGGTGTCGGGTGCCATCAGCGGTACCGCGGCAGCGGCACCCGCGGCGCGCTATGCGGTGCAAGTGGGCCTGCAGATTAGCGCCATCCTCTCGCCTTATGAGCATGCGTTGCCTGGTGGCTATTGGGGCCATCGTGCGGACCGGCGCTGGGGGAGCGGCTTCGGCCTGAACCTGGAGCCCAACTGGCGGCGCCACGCGGTGCGTATTTTGCTGCGCGACAGCGTATCGGGCCAGTCGGTCTACGAGACCAATGCCAGTTTTGACGGCCCCTGGACCGACAGCGCCAACCTCCTGCCGGTGATTCTGGACGCTGCCTTGCAGGGCTTTCCCAACCCGCCGGCCGGGCCGCGCAAAGTGGTGATCGAACTGCCCGGTCAAGAGCCCGCACAAGACTGATGCCTGCAGCGACCCGCATCATTGCCGTGCGCCACGGCGAGACCGCCTGGAACGTGGACACCCGCATCCAGGGCCAGCTGGATATCGGCTTGAACGACAAGGGCCGTTGGCAGGCGCAGCGCGCTGCAGCGGCCTTGGCCGAGGAGACGCTGGACGCGGTGTACTCCAGCGACCTGTCGCGCGCCTACGCCACCGCGCAGGCCATTGCCGCGCAGTCGCCCCAGCCGCTGGCCGTGCAAACCCACACCGGCTTGCGCGAGCGCGCGTTTGGCAAGTTTGAAGGCCAGACCTACGCGGCCATCACCGAACAATGGCCCGAAGAAGCCCGGCTCTGGCGCATCCGCGACCCGCACTTTGCGCCTGTGGGCGGCGAAAGCCCGCTGCAGGTGATGGCACGTGTGGAGCACGCCGTGGGCGACATTGCAGCGAAACATTTGAACCAGCAAATCGTGCTGGTGGCCCATGGCGGCGTAATGGACATGCTGTACCGCCTGGCCACGCAACAATCGGTCAGCGCCCCCCGCACCTGGGAGCTGGGCAACACCGCCATCAACCGCCTGCTCTGGACGCCCGAGGGCCTGACCCTGGTGGGCTGGTCCGACACCCGGCATCTGGATGGAGAACAGCGGGACGAGTTCGGCGCTTGAAGTTGTGCCGGGTACGGCCCCCTCTTCGGTCGCTGCGGTGCAAGGGGTATGCCGCTCATGCTCAGTGCCCGAAACCGGGAGGATGCACTGAACCCGCAGATTCCGGCTTACCTGGTTGGGTGGCTTCTGGCTAGCCTGCTGCTCTGGCGAACTACCGCCTTCGAAGCACTTTGATCAGAAGTTCCCCAGTATTCAGACGCCAAGTCGAGCCAAGTAGCTTGCGATCTCAGCATTCGATAAGGTGCTGGATTTCAACCGGCTCGCCATGTGGTGCAAGTTGTCAACGTCCGTCTCCTTGTTGCACATCTCATTAAGCACATGGAAGACCAGGTCGGTCGGACGTCGCTCACGGTTCCAAGGGACCGCGAAGTACGCCAGTATTCTTCGATCTGCGGCGCTTCCCTTGCGGAGGACCAAATCAACAAGTCCATAGACCGGAGCTGGCACGGAAGACATTTTTTCGGCAACTCGGCACAAATTCTCAACGATCAAGCCGATATCAGGTGGATGCGAGGCCGACCACACTGCAAGCAGTATTCGAGCGCAGGGCTCGACTAAATCCGGAGGAGGGTACAAGCCCTGAAGCATCCCACCAGTGACATCTGCTCTTTTCACGACCACCGAAATAGCATGCGCAAATGCGTCGACCGGTAGACGCGCAAGAGTGGCAACGTCCGTGGCTGTCAGGCTCGGAAATTGAACAAGCTCCGCGCTAGCCGTTGGATCCCCGAAGTAGGTCAAAACTCTGAGCAGGCGTCGGCGTTCGTCCGACCCGACCGCAGTACGTTCAAGCCATGCAGCGGAAAGACTATGGGCGGCATCGTTTCCATTCTCTGCTCGCAATGTAGCCTCGACAACCACCGTAGCCTGAGGCAATGCAAGTGCACCGACCCAGTCTCGCAGTATCTCCAAGACCTGTGCCGGATAGTGACGGGCCAGAATTTGGAGCATGCCCTCATTTTGAGCTGTGGCAAGCAGGTCAATGGCATCCCTAAGTTGGCAATGTGCGATGGCGAAGAAAGCGCCTTGGGCCAAATCACCCAGGTGAGCCTCCTGGGAATCCGCAAGTTCATCCCGCGAATCAAACCACTGCAAGAGGAATTGCAGGCCTGGCACCCCAGCCTCACGAACGCTTTTGAGAAAGCGGCCTCGCCATTCATTCCAAATGATGGGCGCTGTCGCGTCATAGGCCCGCCACTCTTTGTGACGCCAGGATTGCCCGTCTTCAAGATGTGCCAGTTTCCACAGAAGCTCCACTCGACGGATCGCTGGCCACCTGTCCGAAGAAAGCATGTCCAGCAAAGTTAAACCGGCGCCCCAGCCCAACTCAATCGAATCCCGATCCCAGCTCACAGCGGCACCAATAGCCAGCGCGAACAAAGGGTCAAGTTCCTCATTCGCCAGGATGACCGAGCAATACAGGGTCAGCTTGGTAAGGTCGCACGGCGCCACCAGGTCTTTGGCAAGCATGTTCAAGTAGCCCCGCGCTTTCGCCGGATCACGCGACGCCAGTTGCTCGAGCGCAGACCGCAGGGCGCCTACCCGTAGTGGCGATTGACTAATCTGCTCCCAGCACGAGAGGTCTGCATCGATAACGATGTGCCGACCCGCGAGATGTTCTGCAACGTCGTCGATCTCCAGCCGCGCAGACCTGCCGAATACGGAAAGGAAGTGCGTTTTCCGCAGCGCCTGGTATGCCGCTGTATGCCGCCCCTCAAAGGACGCACGTTCTGACTCTCCTATGTGCCCGTTTTGCGAAAGTGCCAGTAATTTGCCCAGATCGTCCAAAGCACTCTCAATGATTTCCGGGAAGGTCTCAAAATCCCCAGCAAGCTGCCTTGCAAACTTATCAATGAACCTGGACACGGTCTGTTCCCGCCGCAAGCTGGATATGTCCTCGGTGCGCGCGAGCTGCGCACAGAAGCTCATGAGCCGGGGATGGCGGTACCTCGCAAGCGAGGGTATTCCAATTTTCAAAGCAACCTCGATAGCTTCAGTCTCCGAGAAATCACCCAGACCAGCAAGCTTCACATCGTCCGCCAGCGCATCAAGGACCAAATCCAGGATCTCAGGGCGGGCGGTCATCACAACACAGCCGGCAAAAGATTTGCACTCGAACGCCGTGGTGTGGAGCCACTTTTTTAGCAATTGCCTGCTCATCGCGGTACGGTCTAGTCCATCAACGAACACCGTCAAGGCGGCAGACTCAAGCCACGACTTGATCTCTGCAGGCGCGAACGGGACTTGGTGATAATCTTCTGCGGACGACTTCAGCATGCGAGTCAGGGTGCCTCGCAGATGCTGATCTGTTTCCAAAATGGCCTCAGCAGGAATGAAGATGCGCATTTCCCCATCGTCGATTTCACAATGGAAGGCGCACCACATGGTCTTACCTTGCCCTGAACCACTGGTAATGAGAAGGATCTTCTTTTCATTCGTGCCGAGATCCTGCAAGGGCTTATCCAGTACCGATCGGTTGACGTAGAGGGATCTGACGTACTGGCAACGGACCTTGAGAAGATCCAGTTGGAAACGAGAGACCGCCTGGAGCGCGGAAGCGATTGAAGACGTCCAGCCGCCACTGGTTTGTGGAGGGGTCACGCCCGCTATCCTGAGGGCTGCCTCGACCGTAGCGACGTCGAATGGCCGCCTTGATCGACCGGCGTCCAAGCAGAAATTGGTAAGGGCGATCCACGCGAGGTTGGCGCTTTTCGATCCGACGACCTGGTGCAGAGATTCAATGCTGGTCTGGCGCTCGTTCCCATCCATTGGGTCCAGAACCGTAAGCTCAACACACGTTAGGAACTCGCGCCAATCTTTTTCCGTCGGTGCGCAGCACTTGTCCGTGTACTCGGTGTCGAAGACTTTCTTCACCCTCTCCAAGGCATCAGCAGGTCCAGCGCCGTGTGGAAACTCTGTGAGTGGCGTGGAGTGCGGAAGGTCATGAAACCACGAAAGCGCTTTCGGCAAATCCACCCGGATCGTGCCGGATGCACTGCTGTCGGTGACGATCACGAGACGGTCTGCATTCCGGTTGAAGTTCCCTTGCGCGAACTGACGGGACATTTGGCCGATGGCACTCTTGAACTCTGCGCCGGCATCAAGGCCATGCTTGATCTGAATGTAGACCCTTGCCTGAGGCATCACATGCAATACCAGATCGTCGACTTCTGAAGCGTTCTCGCACACCATTGAGCGAATGAAGGCCAAATGGGGCAGTCGCCACGCCAGCGTGGCTCGGGCGCCTAGCAGCATGCGGACGCAGGCCCACGCCGTGACCGTAGCTCCGTACGTCGCGCCTCCCGTGCTAGCGCTGCCACCGATGGGCCCGCGGTTTAGATCCGTCGTCACTGTCCCTCCTTGTCATGCGACCAGCATGTTGCGTACTGGATTAAGAGAGTCGATTATTGGGCACTTTCTCATCTGTACCTGTTTCGGCACTGAGCGTTGATTTCACCGAGACGACGAGTCACCGGTCGGGCCGGCTTTAAGGGGGGATCAAGGTGGTCAGATCCCGCACGACCCCTTGCGCTAAGCCAGCATCCCGCGTCAACTTCGTGCACAGTTTCAGTAGTAGTTGTTTACCGAGGGTTTACCCCTTCTCGCTATACTGGATTGACACAGTTGCACAAGCTTCTTTGCAACTGCTCACCATTTTCTGAACGGGGCTTCCAGGCCCCGGTTTCATTTTCAAAGGGTTCAATATGCATGCATTGCAAAATGCCACGGCCTCCTTTTTGCGTCGCGCGGACGCCCGTTTGGCTGTGCTGTCGGTGGCCGGTCTGCTGGCCGCCTGCGGCCAGTCCGCCGCACCGCCCGCTGCCGGTGCAGGGCAGATGCCGCCACCGGCCCAGGTGGGCGTGGTGACGGTAGCGCGCAGCACGGTCGGCTTGGTGACCGAGTTGCCCGGACGCACCGAGGCCTCGCGCGTGGCCCAGGTGCGGGCCCGGGTGGCCGGCATTTTGCAAAGCAAGCAGTTCACCGAAGGCAGCGAAGTACGCGCCAACCAGACCCTGTTCCAGATTGATGCGGCACCCTACAAGGCCGTGCTGGCCAGTGCCCAGGCGGCTCTCGCCAAGGCCGAGGCCAATCTGACCTCGGCACAGGCCCAGGCCGAACGCTACAAGCCACTGGCTGCCGCCCATGCCATCAGCGAGCAGGAATTGATTGCCGCCGTGGCCGCGCAGAAGCTGGCCGAGGCCGATGTGGCTGCCGCCAAGGCGGCCATCCAGTCGGCCCAGATCAATGTCGGCTACGCCACCGTCACCACGCCCATCTCGGGACGCATCGGCCGCGCGCTGGTGACCGAGGGTGCGCTGGTCGGGCAGGGCGACGCCACGCAACTGGCGCTGGTGCAACAGATCAACCCCATGTTTATCAACTTCACGCAACCGGTGGCTGATGTGCTGCGCCTGCGTGCAGCCATTGCCAGCGGCGCACTCAAGAGCGCGGGCGGGGCCGAGTCGGCCCAGGTACGCATCGTGCTGGACGACGGCAGCGTCTATCCGCTTGCCGGCAAGCTCTTGTTCAGTGACCTGAGTGTGGACCCGACCTCGGGCCAGATCACCCTGCGCGCCGAAGTGCCCAACCCCAAGGGCGTGCTCCTGCCCGGCATGTATGTACGCGCGCAGCTGCAGCAGTCCGCCGTCGCGGGTGCCATCTTGCTGCCGCAACAGGCCGTGCTACGCACCGGCCAAGGTGACAGCGTCAAGGTGGTGGGTGCCGACGGCATGGTCGAGACGCGCCCGGTCAAGGTCGGCAACGGCAAGGACGGTCAGTGGGTTGTTCTCAGTGGCTTGAAGGATGGCGAACAGGTGGTGGTGGACGGCTTCCAGAAGATGATGGGCAAAGCCCCGGTCAAGCCCGTGCCGTGGACCCCCGCCGGCGCTGCGCCTGCTGCCGCACCCGCCGCAGCGGCCAGCTCAGCGCCCGCTGCCACCCCAGCGCCAGCGGCGTCCGCTGCGGCCAAGTCCTAAAAGGTCAGAGTCATGGCGCGTTTCTTTATTGACCGACCCATCTTTGCATGGGTGATTGCCTTATTCATCATCGTGGCCGGCGCGGTGTCCATCACCCAGCTGCCGGTGGCGCAATACCCCTCGGTGGCGCCGCCTTCGATCGTGGTGTCGGCCGCCTATCCGGGTGCCACCGCCACCACGCTGGAAAACAGCGTGCTGTCGGTGATCGAGCGCGAGATGAACGGCTCGCCCGGCCTGTTGTACATGGAGTCTGTGGCCCAGGCCGATGGCAGCGGCTCCATCACGCTGAGCTTTGACCCCAGCACCAGCCCCGACCTGGCGCAGGTGGACGTGCAAAACCGCCTGTCTCGGGCGGCACCCCGCCTGCCCTCGGTGGTGACGCAAAACGGTGTGCGCGTGGACAAGGCGCGCTCCAACTTCTTGCTGTTCACCATCCTGTCCTCCGACAACCCGGACTTCGACCCGGTGGCTCTGGGCGATTACGCCTCGCGCAACATCCTGCCCGAAATCCAGCGCGTGCCCGGCGTGGGCCAGGCCCAGCTGTTCGGAACCGAGCGCGCCATGCGCATCTGGATCGACCCGGCCAAGCTGGTCGGCTTCAAGCTCAGCAGCAACGATGTCACCGCTGCCATTGCCGCGCAAAACGCCCAGGTCACCTCCGGCACCATTGGCGACCTGCCCAATGTGCCCGGCCAGTCCATCTTCGCCGCGGTGGTGGTCCAGGGTCAGCTGAACTCGACTGAGCAGTTTGGCAAGATCATTCTGCGTGCCAATGCCGACGGCTCCACCGTGCGGCTGCGCGATGTGGCGCGCATTGAACTGGGTGCCCAGTCTTACAGCCCGCAGGCAAGGCTCAACGGTAAACCTGCCAGCGGCATTGGTGTGCAACTCGCCCCCAGCGGCAATGCGCTGGCCACCGCCAAGGCGATCCGCAAACGGCTGGATGAGTTGTCCCGCTACTTCCCGCCCGGCGTGAAGGCCAGCATCCCCTACGACAGCTCCAAGTTCGTCGATATTTCCATCCGCCAGGTGGTGGAGACCCTGCTCGAGGCCGTGATCCTGGTGTTCCTGGTGATGTACCTGTTCCTGCAGAACATCCGCTACACCATCATCCCGACGCTGGTGGTGCCCATCACCCTCTTGGGTACCTTTGGCGTGCTGCTGGGCCTGGGCTACTCCATCAATGTGCTGACCATGTTCGGCATGGTGCTGGTGATCGGCATCGTGGTCGATGACGCCATCGTGGTGGTGGAAAACGTGGAGCGCATCATGAGCACCGAGGGTCTGCACCCGCTCATGGCCACGCGCAAAGCCATGGGCCAGATCTCCGGTGCCATCATCGGTGTGACGGTGGTGCTGGTGTCGGTGTTTGTGCCGCTGCTGTTCTTCAGCGGCTCGGTCGGCAATATCTACCGCCAGTTTGCGGTGGTGATGCTGAGCTCGATTCTGTTCTCGGCCTTCATGGCGCTGTCGTTCACGCCGGCCCTGTGTGCCTCCATCCTGAAGCCGGTGGAAGCCGGCCACCACCATGCCAAGACCGGTTTCTTCGGCTGGTTCAACCGCGGCTTTAGCAGCGTCACCCACGGCTACGAAGGCCTGGTCGCCCGATTGCTCAAGCGCACCGGCCGCCTTCTCGTCATTTACGCGGTACTCATCGCCTGCGTGGTGCTGATGTTCGGCCGCCTGCCCACCTCCTTTCTGCCCAATGAAGACCAGGGCACGATTCTGGTGAATGTGCAATTGCCGCCCGGCGCCACCGTCAACCGCACCAGCGGCGTGATGACGCAGGTGGAGCAGTTCATGCTCAAGCAGCCCGAGGTCGCCGACATGGTCAGCGTGCTGGGCTTCAGCTTCTCCGGTACCGGCCAGAACGCGGCCCTGGGCTTTGTGGCGCTAAAGGACTGGAAAGAGCGCGCCGGCCCCGAGCACGCCGCCAAGACCCTGGCCGGTCGCGCCTTTGGCGCGCTGATGGGCATACGCGATGCGTTCATCTTCCCCTTGAGCCCCCCGCCGATTCCGGAACTGGGCCGCTCCAACGGCTTTGCCTTCCGCCTGCAGGACCGCGGTGGCAATGGCCATGAGGCCTTGCTGGCCGCCCGCAACCAGTTGTTGGGAATGGCCGCACAGAGCAAGGTATTGACCGCCGTGCGTCCGGACGGACTGGAAGACGCTTCGCAATTGCAGCTCAACATTGACCGCGACAAGGCCAGTGCCCTGGGTGTGAACTACACGGCGATCAACACGGCCATCTCCACGGCACTGGGTTCGACTTATGTGAACGACTTCCCCAATGCCGGGCGGCTACAGCGCGTGGTGGTGCAGGCCGATGCGCCCACACGCATGCAGCCCGATGACCTGCTGCGCCTGAACGTGCTCAACAGCAGCGGACAGACCGTGCCCTTCTCGGCCTTTGCCCACACCGAGTGGATTACCGGCCCGATGCAGACCATTCGCTACAACGGCTTCCCGACCATGCGCATTTCCGGCGAGCCTGCGCCCGGTAACAGCACGGGCACCGCGATTGCCGAGATGGAACGCCTGGCCTCGCAACTGCCCCCCGGCTTTGCCTTTGAGTGGACCGGCCAGACCTATGAGGAAAAGCTTTCGGGCTCGACCGCCACCGTGCTGTTCGCCTTCTCGCTCCTGGCCGTGTTCCTGTGTCTGGCCGCACTCTATGAAAGCTGGTCGATTCCCTTTGCCGTGATTCTGGTGGTGCCCCTGGGCATGCTGGGCGTGGTGCTGGCCGCGCATCTGCGCGGGCTGGAAAACGACATCTACTTCAAGGTCGGCCTGATCACCATCATCGGTCTGTCGGCCAAGAATGCGGTGCTGATCATCGAGTTTGCCAAGGACCTGGTGGCGCAAGGCATGGGCCTGGTGGAAGCGGTGCTCAAGGCCGTGCACCTGCGTTTCCGCCCGATTCTGATGACCTCCATGGCCTTCATCCTGGGCGTGCTGCCGCTGGTCTTGGCCAGCGGTGCCGGCTCTGCCAGCCAGCGCGCCATCGGCACCGGCGTGATGGGCGGCATGATTACTGCCACCGCCTTGTCGGTGTTCTTTACCCCGGTGTTCTTTGTGGTGGTGCGTCGCATCTTCAAGGGCAGCGAGCGCCAGCGCCGCATGTATGCACACGAGCAGCCGGAGGGCGAACTGGCCGCCCCCGTGGCCGTGGATCCGGAGAACCTGGTATGAGCCATCTGACTTTTTTCAAGCGCGCTGCGCTCACCACCCTGGCGGCTTCGCTGGTGGCCTGTGGCTCCATGGCGCCGGACTACCAGCGCCCGGCGGCACCCGTGCCGGCACAGTTTCCCGTGACCGGTGATACGACGGCCGGCAAAGTCGTGGCGGCCGATTTGCCCTGGCAAACCTTCTTTGCCGATGCCAGGCTGCAACAGCTGATCCGCATCGCCCTGGACAACAACCGCGACCTGCGCGTGGCCCTGCTCAATGTGGAGCAGGCGCGCGCCAGCGTGGACAGCCGAAAGGCCGACCGCTGGCCCACCGTCAACGCGGGTCTGGGCCTGACGCGCGGTGTCGTGTCCGGCGGTGCCGTCACCACCAGCATCAACGCCGGTCTGCTGGTCACCTCGTATGAGATCGACCTTTTTGACCGCCTGCGCAGCCAGAGCGATGTGGCCTTTGCCCAGTACCTGGCCAGCAGCGAAGCCGGACGGGCCGCGCAGATCAGCCTGATTGGCGCGGTGGTGACCAGCTACCTGGCCCTGCAGGCCGACAGCGCGCTGCTCGATCTGGCGCAACAGACCCTGGCCACCCGCGAAGATTCCACCAAGCTGATCCAGCTGCGCTTTGACAAGGGTGCGAGCTCACAGCTGGACCTGAGCCAGGCGCAGTCGCTGCTCGAATCCGCCCGCGTGAGCGTGGCGCAAAGCACACGCCAGCGCATGCTCGATGTGAATGCCCTCAACCTCCTGCTGGGACAGGCCGCGCCGGTCGAGCTGACAGCTGCCGGCACGCAGATCCCCGTGCAACTGCAGGAGCTGCCGGTCGGTTTGTCGTCCGAGCTGCTGCTGCGCCGCCCCGACGTGTTGCAGGCCGAGCAACTGCTGCTGGCAGCCAACGCCAACATCGGTGCCGCACGCGCTGCCTTCTTCCCCAAGATATTGCTCACGGCCAGTGCCGGCAGCGTGGGCAGCGAGTTGGCCGACCTGTTCAAGGACGGCAGCTTCGCCTGGAGCCTTGCGCCGCAACTGTTGCTGCCGATTTTTGATGCGGGCCGCAACCAGGCCAATCTGGCGGTGGCCAAGGCGGGGCGCGATGTGGCGCTGGCGCAGTACGAAAAGGCCATTCAGTCGGCCTTCCGTGAGGTGGCCGATGCCCTCGCGGGTCGTGCCACGCTGGGCCAGCAGGTCAGGGCGCAGCAGGCGCAGGCGGCGGCAGAGGCAGAACGTGCCCGCTTGACGGAACTGCGCTACAAGAACGGCGCCAGCAGCTACCTGGAAGTGCTGGACGCCCAGCGTTCGCTGTTCGCCGCGCAACAGGCTGCGCTGCAATTGCAGGCACAGGTGCAGCAGAATCTGGCCACGCTCTATCGGGTGCTGGGTGGAGGATGGACGGCCGAACCGGAAAAGCCCTGAAGCCGGGTCAGCGCAGCGGCGTGACAGCTGGCGCGCTGACTTGCACGGCCAGACGCTTGAGGCCTGGCGGCGCTGCCTTGCACCTTGCGGGCTTGCCGCAAGGGTAAGTCGGGGAGCGCTGCGCGACTAGAGCGCCAGATCGTCTACCGCAAGCAGTACATGCGGTTCGACGTTCAGCGAATGCGCCAAGGCGACCAGAACGACCAATGTCGGGTTTGCGGAGCCAGACTCTATGCGACTGAGGTAGGTGCGAAAAATGCCACAACGTTCAGACAACGTTTCCTGCGAGAGATCGGCATGCAGGCGCAAGGCCCTAACGCGTGCACCAACGACGCTTTTGTAATTTATTTCATTTTTATTCACCTTGGCAGTATCTGAGCATGCGGTGAATGTTGGAACACATTCATTCGCACATTGCGCTGTCATTCAGCTAAAGATGCATTTTTTGTTCATAAAAATAGCGGTTTAGTCGTCAGAAGCGTGCTCCAGCGCGTGGCGTCGGGTGGTGCTCCCTGCGGGGCTGTGCAACAGGCGCCGCTGCGGGGTCAATCTCAACGATTGAGCCGGCCGGCCCCCGGGTGCGGAATAATCCCACCTAATCAAAAAAGGAAGACAAGATGTTCAAAGGTATTTTGCTGACCAAGCCCGAAGGCGTGTACACCGCTGCGGTGCAAAGCATTGACGACAGCGTGCTGGGCGACGGCGATGTGACCGTCGGCGTGGAATGGTCCACCCTCAACTACAAAGACGGCCTGGCCATCACCGGCAAGTCGCCCGTGGTGCGCAAGTTCCCCCTGGTGCCTGGCATCGACTTTGCCGGCACCGTCTACAGCAGCCAGAACCCGCGCTGGAAGGTGGGCGACAAAGTCATCCTGAACGGCTGGGGTGTGGGCGAGACCGCCAGCGGCGGCCTGGCGCAGACCGCCCGCGTCAAGGGCGATTGGCTGGTGGCGTTGCCCTCGGCGTTCACCCCACGCCAGGCCATGGCCATCGGCACGGCTGGCTACACCGCCATGCTGTGTGTGCTGGCGCTGGAAAAACACGGCGTCAAGCCCAGTGACGGCGAGGTGCTGGTCACCGGTGCCAACGGCGGTGTCGGCAGTGTGGCGATTGCGCTCCTGTCCAGGCTGGGCTACACCGTGGTGGCGTCCACCGGGCGCATGGCGGAAGCCGCGCATCTGCAGGCGCTGGGTGCGACCAGCGTGATCGACCGTGCCGACCTGTCCAACCCCGGCAAACCGCTGGCCAAGGAGCGCTGGGCCGCCGTGGTGGACAGCGTGGGCAGCCATACGCTGGCCAACGCCTGCGCTTCGCTCAAGTACGGCGGTGCCGTGGCGGCCTGCGGCCTGGCGCAGGGCATGGATTTTCCGGCATCGGTTGCGCCCTTCATCCTGCGTGGCATCACGCTCTACGGCATTGACAGCGTGATGGCGCCTTTGGCCAAACGCGAAGCGGCCTGGGCCCGTCTGGCGCAGGACCTGGACATTGCCAAGCTCGACGCCATCACCACCGAGATCGCGCTGGAAGACGCCATTGGCGTGGCGGCCGATCTGTTGGCTGGTACGGTGCGCGGGCGCGTGGTCGTCAAGCTGTAGCACGCCCCATGGGCCCGAACGCCGCGGCGGTGGCGCCGCAAGGCGAGTCCGCGTACGCCTGGCTGCGCCTCTTGGTGTCGCTGATGCTCATGACCATTGGCGGCAGTGGCATGTATGGCATCACGGTGGTGTTGCCACGTATCCAGCAGGAGTTCGGGGTGGGGCGCTCGGACGCGTCCTTTCCCTATGCGCTCACCCTGGTCGGCTTTGGCATAGGCGGCATTCTGATGGGCCGCCTGGCCGACCGCTTTGGCGTGATGGTGCCGGTGCTGCTGGGCGGTGTCGCTTTGGGTTCCGGCTTTTTGATCGCCGGCTCGGCGCACAGCCTGTGGCAGTTCAATCTGGCGCAGGGTCTCTTGATCGGCCTCTTGGGCACCTCCGCTACCTTTGCCCCGCTGGTGGCGGACACCTCGCAGTGGTTCACTCGCCGGCGTGGCATTGCGCTGGCCATTTGCATGAGCGGCAACTACGTGGCCGGCGCCCTCTGGCCGCCTGTCACGCAGCACATGGTGGAACTGTGGGGCTGGCGCTCGGCCTATGCGGCCATCGGCTACTTTTGCTTTGCCAGCATTCTGCCGCTGGCCTGGGTGCTCAAGCGCCGCGCGCCCATGGCGGTGGTGACGCTCACGCCCAATCCGGGCTCCGCCGCGGATGGCGCAGGTGCTGGTGCCGGAATTGCGGCTGCGGCTGCGAGTAGTCCGGCCACGCGCTCCGCTGTGTCGGAGCGGCCGCTGAATCTGAACCCCCAGTGGCTGACTATGCTGCTCAGCGTGGCCGGTCTGTCCTGCTGCGTGGCCATGTCCATGCCGCAGGTGCACATCGTGGCCTATTGCACCGACCTCGGCTTTGGCGCCACCCAGGGCGCGCAAATGCTGTCGCTGATGCTGGGCGCCGGCATCGTCAGCCGCCTGGTGTCGGGCTGGGTGTCGGACCACCTGGGCGGGCTGCTCACGTTGCTGATCGGCTCGCTCTTGCAACTGCTGGCGCTGCTGCTGTTTCTGCCCTTCAAGGGGCTGGTGCCGCTGTATGTGATCTCGGGCCTGTTCGGCCTGTTCCAGGGCGGCATCGTGCCCTGCTATGCGCTCATCGTGCGCGAATACTTCACGCCGCAGCAGGCCGGTGCGCGCGTCGGCACGGTGCTGATGGCCACGCTGTTCGGCATGGCGCTGGGCGGCTGGATGTCGGGTGCCATTTTTGACTGGACCGGCTCCTATCGCGCCGCCTTTTTGAACGGCATTGCCTTCAACCTGCTCAACGCCGCGGTCGTGATTTTTCTGCTGCGCCGCGCCTGGCGGCTGGCGCTGGCGCATCCCGGCGATGGCTCGCGCCTGGGTGCCCTCGTGCACCGCTTTTCCCCATCCACCCCACCCACTTACCGGACACCCTGAACATGCAATACCGACCCCTTGGCCGTACCGGCTGGAACGTCTCCACCATCAGCTTTGGCGCCTGGGCCATAGGCGGCACCTGGGGCGATGTGGATGACGCCGAATCCATGGGCGCGCTGCATGCGGCGCTGGACGCGGGCGTCAACTTTTTTGACACGGCGGATGTCTATGGTGACGGCCGCAGTGAGCGCCTGATCGCGCGCCTGCGCAAGGAGCGCAGCGAGCCTTTTTATGTGGCGACCAAGGCCGGGCGCCGGCTCAACCCGCATGTGGCCGAGGGCTACAACCGCGAGAACCTGCGCGCCTTTGTCGAGCGCAGCCTCACCAACTTGAACGTGGAGGCGCTGGACCTGCTGCAACTGCACTGCCCGCCCACGAATGTGTACTACATGCCTGAGGTGTTCGGCGTGCTCGATGAGCTGCAGCAGGAAGGCAAGCTGCGCCACTATGGCGTGAGTGTGGAGAAGGTGGAAGAGGCGCTCAAGGCCATTGAGTTCCCCGGCGTGCAAAGCGTGCAGATCATCTACAACATCCTGCGCCAGCGCCCGGCGGACCGGTTGTTCCAAGAGACCCAACGCAAGGGCGTCGGGATCCTGGCGCGCCTGCCGCTGTCCTCCGGCCTGCTGTCGGGCAAGATGACGGCGCAGACCACTTTCCAGGCCGACGACCACCGCCTGTTCAACCGCAATGGCGAGGCCTTTGACAAGGGTGAAACTTTCTCCGGCCTGGACTATGCCAAGGGTCTGGAAGCGGTGGATGCTTTGCGCGCAGTAGTCCCGGCGGGCATGAGCATGGCGCAGTTCGCCCTGCGCTGGATCACCATGCACCCGGCCGTGACCTGCGCGATACCCGGCGGCAAGCGCCCAACGCAGGTTTTGGACAACGTGAGCGCGGCGGATTTGCCGGCGCTGACCGACGCGCAGATGGCGGCGGTGCAGACGGTGTATGAGCAGTACGCCAAGCCTTGGGTTCACCAATGCTGGTAGAAAACAAAGAAGCAACGAGACATCTATGACTACGACAACGGAAACCGTCGGCTTTATCGGCCTGGGCCTGATGGGCCACGGCATGGCCAAGAACCTGGTGGACAAGGGCTATGACCTGTCCATTTTTGCGCGAAAGACCAGCGAGGCCACGGCAGATTTGCAGCAGCGCGGCGCTGTGTTGCGCGACTCGGCAGCGGAGGTGGCACAGCACGCCTCGGTGGTGTTCCTGTGCGTCACCGGCTCCAAAGATGTGGAGGCCATCGTGCGCGGGTCGCAGGGACTGAAAGCGGGGCTCCAACCCGGCAGCGTGGTGGTGGACTGCTCCACGTCGGATCCGGTGTCCACCCAGGCGCTGGAGGCCGAGCTCCAAGAAATCGGCGTGCACCTGGTTGACGCACCCTTGAGCCGCACGCCCAAGGAAGCCTGGGCCGGCACGCTGGACACCATGGTGGGTGCCGCCCCGGAGGTGTTCGCCCGCATTGAGCCGCTTTTGCAAACCTTTGCCGGGCGCATCGTCCATCTGGGCGCCACCGGCACCGGCCACCGCATGAAGCTGATCAACAACTTTGTCTCGCTGGGCTATGCCGCGCTGTACGCCGAAGCCTTGACCTTGTCGCAGGCGGTGGGCATCACGCCGGCCATGTTTGACTCGGTGATACGCGGCGGGCGCATGGACAACCTGTTCTACCAGACCTTTATGGAATACACGCTGCGCGGCAACAAGGAGGCGCACAAGTTCACGCTCACCAACGCCTTCAAGGACCTGCGCTACCTGGAATCCATGGCCGATGACGCCGGTGTGGCCAACCCGCTGGGCAATGCGGTGAAAAACTCCTTTGGCTCGGGCGTGCAGCAAGGCGGCCCGGACACGATGGTGCCGATGTTGCCGGAGCTGGTGGCGGGCTTGAGTGGTGTGACGCTGAATTGGAAATAGCCATCGAGCACCGGGGAGGGCCTGCAAGGCATTGGCGAAAAACAAAGTCCGTCACGCTGCGGCCCTGCTATTCAATTGGGAGTGCGGTGGGGCTTACCGCTGCCGCAACCGCGATTCGTAAAGGGTGAGCAGCCCGCCGGCCGTGCCGCAGGCCGCAATCAGGCCTATGCCGATGAGTGACACATGGTCCGGGATGTGGTCAAACAGGAGCCATCCGCCCAGCATGGCAAAGCCGATCTGCAGGTACATATAGGGCATCAGCGTGGCTGCGGGGGTGCGCTCAAAGGCCATGATCATCAGCAGGTGGCCGACGGCACCGGCCACCCCCATCAGCAGCAGGCCCAGCCAGATGTGCAGGTCGGTAATCGGCACCCAGGCCCAGATCAGCGGAATGCTGGCCAAGGCTGTGCCCACCCAGCTGGTGTAGAACTGGGTGGTGAGGGTGGCCTCGGTGCGGGTCATCTTGCTGGTTAGCAACTGAAAGGCCGCATTGGCAACCACCAGTGCCAGGGGTAGCAACAGCCACCAGCTCATGGCATCGCCGCTGGGGCGCACGATGAGGGCTGTGCCGGCAAAGCCGCCGGTGACCAGCACCACGCGAAAGACCGACACATGCTCGCCCAGCAGGCGCGCGGCCAGCAGGGTGACCAGCAAGGGCGTGGTCATCACCACGGCGGTGAATTCGCCGACCGGCATGACCTGCAGGCTGGCGAATGCCAGGCCGGTGACCACAATCAGCAGCATGCCGCGCGTCACCTGCATGCCAGGGTGCTGTGTCTTCAAAACGGCCAGGCCTTTTTGGGGTAATACCCAGGCGGTGGTCACCAGGGCCTGAAAAAAGTAGCGGGCCCAGATGGCCATCAGCAGCGGCACCTCGCTGGTGACCCGCTTGGTGGTGGTGTCCAGCACGGCAAAGCAGGCCACCGCTGCCAGGAGCAGGCCCATGCCGGCCAGCATGCGGGCGTTGAGGGCAGCCGGGCGGGGCATGGGGACGCTTAAAACGGGTTCAGACATGGTCAGGAGTGTAACCTAGGGTAAACCCTAGGATTTGGGGGCGCCAATGCTAAGATCCAACGCATTCCGCGGGAGCACCGCGGCCACCTGTTTGGGCCCTTATCCACCATGCAACGTTCGCATTTCGACTCCCATACGCTGGCTTCCAAAACCATGACGGCCACTGCCGCCGCCGATCTCATACCTGCAGGCGCACGCGTCGGCATGAGCGGCTTCACGGGAGCAGGTTACCCCAAAGCGGTGCCGCAGGCATTGGCAGACCGCATTGCCGCACTGCATGCACAGGGGGAGGACTTCCGCATCGGCTTGTGGACCGGTGCCTCCACGGCGGCCGAACTGGACGGTGCCCTGGCCCGGGCCGACGCCGTCTCCATGCGCCTGCCCTACCAGTCGGACCCGGTGGTGCGCAAGCAGATCAATGCCGGGCAGATGCAGTACACCGACATCCACCTCTCGCACGTGGCGCAGCTGGCCTGGTTCGGCTTTCTGGGCCATCTGGATGTGGCGGTGGTGGAAGTGGCCGGCGTCACGCCGGACGGTCGCCTGATTCCCAGCACCTCGATTGGCAACAACAAGACCTGGCTGGACCTGGCCGACAAGATCATTCTGGAAATCAACACCCTGCAAAACCCCGGCCTGGAGGGCATGCACGACATTTACTACGGCACCCGCATCCCGCCGCTGCGCAAGCCGATTCCGCTGGTGCACCCCGGCGACCGCATTGGCGAGGCCTATCTGCAGTGCGACTGGAGTCGTGTGGTGGGCGTGGTTTATACCCACCAACCGGATCGCAACAGCGCCTTTGCCGCGCCGGATGAAACCTCGCAGCGCATTGCCGGCCACATCATCGACTTCCTCTCCAACGAGGTGAAGCTGGGGCGCCTGCCGGCCGAACTGCTGCCGCTGCAATCGGGCGTGGGCAATATTGCCAATGCGGTGCTGTCCGGTCTGAACGAAGGCCCGTTCGAGAACATGACCTCCTACACCGAGGTGCTGCAGGACGGCATGCTGGCGATGCTCAAGTCCGGCAAGCTCAGCATGGCCTCGGCCACGGCGCTGTCCTTCAGCCCGGATGCGCTGAAAGAGTTCAATGACAACATCGACTTCTACAGCAAGCGCATCGTGCTGCGTCCGCAGGAGGTCAGCAACCACCCCGAGCTGGTGCGCCGCCTGGGCGTGATTGCCATGAACGCCATGATCGAGGCCGACATCTATGGCAACGTCAACTCCACCCACATCATGGGCACCAGCGTGATGAACGGCATTGGCGGCTCGGGCGACTTTGCCCGCAACGCCTACCTGTCCTTCTTCATGACGCCCTCCACCGCCAAGGACGGCGCCATCTCCTGCATCGTGCCCATGGTTTCGCACACCGACCACACCGAGCACGACGTGGAAATCATCGTCACCGAACAGGGCCTGGCCGATCTGCGCGGTCTCTCGCCCACCCAGCGCGCGCGTCTGGTGATCGAGAAGTGCGCCCACCCGGACTTCCGCCCCGCACTGCGCGACTACTTTGAGCGCGCGCTGGCCAGCAAGGGCGGCAAGCACACGCCGCATCTGCTGACCGAGGCCCTGTCCTGGCACAGCCGCTTCGTGGAGACGGGCTCCATGCTGGAGCCGGAGATCCTGCGCGGTGAGTTCACGGCCTGAGACTGTCACAATCAACGCCGGTCAACACGGTGTTGATTGCCAACCCGGAAAGCGCACGCCCCCCATGGACTCCCTCGACACAAGCACCCCGCAGTCCACCCGCCCCACGGGCTATTGGCGCGCAGCCACCATTTTCTTGCTGCTGGTGCTGGCGCTTGGCGCCACGGCCGGTATCAGCATGTTTGAGCAGTTCAAGGCCCAGGTGCGCGACCTGCAGCAAAAGGTGCAGAAGACCGTGCAGCTGCAATACGTGGCCGTGCTGCTGGATGACAAGCATGAGCCGGCCATGCTGGTCACCCAGGCCTTGGGCGAGCCGGTGCTGCAACTGCAGCGCCTCAACGCGGTGGTGGAGGGCAGCGAAGACAGCATGCAGCTGTGGGCGCTGCCGGCCAGCGGCCCGGCGCAGTCCCTGGGTGTGATGACACCCAAGCTCCAGACCTTGCGCCTGCCGGCCAGCGAGAACACCCTGGCCGCCGTGCCGCGGTTGGCCATCAGCGCCGAAAACAAGGGTGGCGTGAGCGACAGGCAGGGCCCGAGCCTGCCCTACCTGTTTTCCGGTGGCGTGATTCGCAAGGCGCTGTAGGTCGATACAGGCCGTTTGAGGCCCGCGCGCACGGGCGTTGGCGTTTTTTTGCAAATTTTTAAAAATAGACCTAAATAACCCGCTAAATCTGCCGTTATGAAAGATACGTCAACCAGCTAAAGTAACCGGAGCGGCTCAAAAAGCCTGTACACAAGTGTCAATACCTTCTATTGAACGAACACCTCCTGTGCGGCCGGCGGCCGTAGATGCGGTGTTGTCAAAGGCCGGTGTTGTCATTCCCGTGGCGCCTGTGAACCCTGGCGTAGAGGCCAGTCCGCCATTGGAACCGACACCGGGTGTGGTTAATCACGTCAATCCGGCCTTGCATACCGCGCAGCCGCCGCCCAATGAGGGCGAGGTGGTCTACACCAGTGTGCCGGACCCGTCCAAGCGCAGCGCAGTGGCCCCGCAGGCACCGCATGACTGGACGCTGCACCGGCCCGCGCCCGAAAAGGTGGAAGACCCGCCACCCAAACCCATATCGCAGGTGCTGATGGATCACCTCAAATCCATGTGGACCGCCAGCGCCAGCGCGGTCCAGGTGGAGCAAGTCAGCAACCATCTGACCCGTACCGCACCCACGCAACCGACCCAGATTTCGGGTGACCTGGCCAAGCAGGTGCTGGTGTACCAGCCCAGCAAAATCAACAAGAACGAGAAAATTTAGTGCACGCTGCCATGGTCTAACATGGCGGCCATGCACACCACAGCCCTCGTACTTTTCTCCGGTGGACAAGACTCCACCACCTGCCTGGCGCACGCCTTGGCGCGCTATGAACGCGTAGAAACCGTCGCCTTTGATTACGGTCAGCGCCATCACATTGAACTTGAAGCCCGCCTGAACGTGTTGCGCGAAATCCGCCAGCAATTTCCAGCCTGGGCGCCCAAGCTGGGCGAGGACCATTTGCTGGACCTGGCCGTGCTGGGCAGCGTGAGTGATACCTCGCTGACACGCGACACGGCTTTCAAGATGGAAGCCAGTGGCCTGCCCAATACCTTTGTGCCCGGGCGCAACCTGCTGTTCCTGACGCTGGCGGCGGCCCTGGCCTACCGGCGCGGGCTGCAGGTGCTGGTGACCGGCGTGTGCGAGACCGACTATTCGGGCTACCCCGATTGCCGCGACGACACCATGAAGGCCATGCAGATCGCACTCTCGCTGGGCATGGACCAGCGTTTTTTAATCGAAACCCCGCTGATGTGGATCGACAAAGCCGAGACCTGGGAGATGGCCCGCGAACTGGGTGCCAAGTCCGGTGTGGCCGGTGGTGGCCAGGCCCTGGTGGACCTGATTGTGGAGCACACCCACACCTGCTACCTGGGCGACCGGGACCACCGCCACGCCTGGGGTTATGGCTGCGGCAGCTGCCCGGCCTGCGAGCTGCGCGCCAAAGGCTACGCCGGTTTTTCCGCCAACTTGAACAAGGCCGCGCTGCCCGCAGTCTGAGGCTCCAGCACCCAGTGCCGCTGGTGAAAGGCCGCTACGCCGGGCCGGTGGGCAATCGACACCAGGCCGCCATTGCGCTGTGCCACCAGGGCCCGCAGGCGCTGGTACAGCGTGGCCTCGGCCGCTTCGTCCAACGCGCTGGTGGCCTCGTCGGCAAACACCCACCTGGGTTTTTTCAGCAGCACGCGGGCAAAGGCCAGGCGCTGCTGCTCGCCGCCGGAGAGCTTCTGGCTCCAGGCGTCTGCGCGCTCCAGGTGGCCGGCCAGTTGCGGCAACAGGGCGTCTATCAGCGCCTGCTGCAGCTCCGTATCCGTGTAGGCCGTGGCTTTTTCCGGGTAGGCCAGGGCGTCGCGCAGCGGGCCGTCCGGGAAGTAGGGGCGTTGGGGCAAAAACAGGGTGTCGGCACCGCGCTCCACGCTGCCGCTGGCATACGGCCAGATGCCGGCCAGCGTGCGAAACAGGGTGGACTTGCCGCTGCCCGAGGGGCCGCTCAGCAGCACAGTGTCTCCCGCTGCAGCCTGCAACCGGGTGTGGGCCAGCAACACAGCGCCGGTGGGCAGTGCCACCGTCAGGTCACTGGTGCGCACGGCAATGCCTGGCGGCGCGGGTTCAGCGGGCGTGACCGGTGCCAGTGCGCGAAAAGCGCCTTCAAACCCGGTCAAGCGGTCGGTCGTGGCGCGCCAACTGGCCAGGCTGCTGTAGCTGTCCACAAACCAGCTCAGGGCCCCTTGCACCTGGCCAAAGGCGCTGGAAATCTGCATCAGCTCGCCGAGCTGAATGGCGCCGCTAAAGAAGCGCGGTGCTGCTACCAGAAACGGAAACACCACCGCGGCCTGGCCGAAAAAGCTGGTGAACCAGATCAGGCGCTTTTGGGCGCCGATCAGAGCCAGGTAGTTGGCCAGCACGCGGCCAAAGCGCAGTTCCAGCTGGGCGTGTTCCACGGCCTCGCCCCGGTCCAGCGCGATGGATTCGCTGTACTCGCGCACCCGCACCATGCGGTGGCGAAAGTCCGCTTCCACCTGTTGCTGCTGGAAATTCAGCGCAATCTGCGGGCGTCCGATGTAATGCG
>CANFIH010000054.1 GCA_947446855.1 Burkholderiales bacterium | reverse complement strand
CCCAGGCCGGCCGCAGCGGCGTCGATGCGGGTGGCTCCGGCTTCAATCGCGGCAATCGAATTGGCCACACCCATGGCCAGGTTGTGGTGGCCGTGGAAGCCCAGTTCGGTATCGGACTTCAGGGCATTGCGCACGGCACCCAGGCGGGCGCGCACATCGTCGGGCAGCATGTAGCCAGCCGAGTCGGTGATGTAAATGCAGTTGGCGCCGTAGCTCTCCATCAGCAGGGCCTGGCTAATAAGCTTCTCGGGGCTGGCCATGTGGGCCATCATCAAAAAGCCCACGGTGTCCAGTCCCAGGGCGCGCGACTTGCCGATGTGCTGCTCGGAGACATCGGCCTCGGTGCAATGCGTGGCCACGCGAATGGTCTTCACGCCCAGGTCCTTGGCCATGAGCAGATGGTCCACGGTGCCGATGCCGGGGATCAAGAGGGCAGACACGCGGGCCTGCTTCATCAGCGGCACCACGGCGCCCAGGTACTCTTCATCGGTGTGGGCCGGAAAGCCGTAGTTCACACTGCTGCCACCGAGTCCGTCGCCGTGGGTTACTTCGATCAGGGGCACACCGGCGGCGTCCAGGCCGCAGGCCACGGTCTTCATCTGGTCCAGCGTCATCAGGTGGCGCTTGGGGTGCATGCCGTCACGCAAAGTCATGTCGTGAACGGTGATTTTTTTACCTTGCAAATTCATGTTGTTTCTCCTGGGGGTTCAGACGGTGGCGGCGGCGGCGGTAGGGCTCAGCACCAGCGTGCCGGCGAGGATTTCTTCGGCAAACATTTCGGCCGTGCGGGCGGCCGCGGCGGTCATGATGTCCAGGTTGCCGGCGTACTTGGGCAGGTAGTCGCCCAGGCCTTCCACTTCCAGAAACACCGAGACGCGCTGGCCGTCAAACACCGGGCCATTGACCAGCTTGTAGCCGGGCACGTACTTCTGCACTTCCTTGATCATGGCGTGGATGGAGGCGGTAATGGCGGCCTGGTCGGGTTCGGTTTCGGTCAGGCAATGCACGGTGTCGCGCATCATCATGGCGGGCTCGGCCGGGTTGATGATGATGATGGCCTTGCCCTTTTGGGCGCCGCCCACTTTTTCCACCGCCGCGGAGGTGGTGCGGGTGAATTCGTCGATGTTCTTGCGCGTGCCGGGACCGACCGAACGGCTGGACACGGTCGCCACGATTTCGCCATAGGCCACCGGCTGCACGCGGGAGACTGCTGCCACCATGGGGATGGTGGCCTGGCCACCGCAGGTGACCATGTTGACGTTCATCTCACCTTTTCCCACATGGGCGGTCAGGTTAACCGGCGGCACGCAGAACGGGCCAATGGCGGCAGGCGTCAGGTCGATCATCAGCACGCCGAGCTCATTGAGCTTGCGCGAGTTTTCTGCATGCACATAGGCACTGGTGGCGTCGAAGGCGATCTGCACACCGTCTGCCAACACGTGGGGCAGCAGGCCGTCCACACCGTCGGAGGTGGTCTTGATGCCCATCTCGCGGGCGCGCTTCAGGCCGTCGGACTCGGGGTCAATGCCCACCATCCAGACAGGTTCGAGAAAGGGGCTGCGTTGCAGCTTGGCCAGCAGGTCGGTACCGATATTGCCGGGCCCGATCAGGGCGCATTTGATTTTTTTCATGGGGTCCTCGTGGGTAAATAAAAAGATCAGATCAGGGCGCGCACCACGCCGCCATCGACGCGCAGCGCAGCGCCATTGGTGGCCGCACTGCGCGGGCTGCACACATAGGCCACCAGGGCGGCGACCTCGGCAGGTTGAATAAAACGTTGCAGCAGTGAGGTGGGTCGCGCGTGCTGGAAAAAGTCGGCCTCGGTCTCGGCCAGGGTCTTGCCCGCGTCCGTCGCCAGCTTGGCAAAGAAGTCGCCCACGCCCTCGGTGCGGGTGGGTCCCGGCAGCACGGCGTTGACCGTGACGCCGGTGCCGGCACAGGTCTCGGCCAGACCGCGCGAGACCGACAGCTGGGCCGACTTGCTCATGCCGTAATGCACCATGTCGCCCGGCGGGCAGATGCCGGATTCGCTGGAGATAAACACGATGCGGCCCCAACCGCGTTGCTGCATGGCGGCGAGCTGACCGCGCGCCAGGCGCACGCCGCTCATCACATTGACCTCGAAGAAGCGCAGCCAGTCCGCATCCGTGATCTGCTCGAAAGCCTTGGGCTCGAAGATGCCGAGGTTGTTGACCAGGATGTCGACTTCGCCCGCCTTGTCCAGCAGCTGCTGGCAGCCTTCGGCCGTCGCCAGATCGGCCTGCGCCGCATCGACGCTGGCGCCGGGAAGCTCGGCCCGCAGGCGCTGCAGCGCCTGCTGCAGGCGCCCTGCATCGCGGCCGTTGAGCAGCACCTGTGCGCCTTCGGCCGCGAGCTCGCGGGCTATTGACCAGCCGATGCCGGAAGTAGAACCAGTGACCAGGGCACGCTTGCCCTTGAGTTGCAAATCCATATGCGTTGTCTGAATCGTGTAGGTAAGCGAAGTAGCCGGCTTCTGCCTCAGTGAAAGCGCACCGAGCAGCTGCCCAGCCCGCCAATCGAGACGCGGAAGTTGTCACCGGCCTTGGCGGGTGCCATGGCGGCCAGCGCACCCGACAGCACCACTTCACCGGCCTTGATGCCAATGCCCAGACGGCCCAGCGTGTTGACCAGCCAGGTGACGGCATTCAACGGCGAGCCCAGGGCGGCGGCACCGGCTCCGGTGCCGATGATGTCGCCGTTTTTCTCGAACACCATGCCGCAGGTGGAGAGGTCGATGCGGCGCGGATCGACCGCCCGGTCGCCCAGCACAAACACGCCACAGGAGGCGTTGTCGGCTACCGTGTCCTGGATCTTGATCTTCCAGTCGCGGATGCGCGAGTCGACGATCTCAAAGCAGGGCATCACGCATTCGGTGGCGGCCAGCACATCGGCATTACTGATGCCGGGGCCCATCAGGTCTTTTTTCAGGATGAAGGCAATCTCACCCTCGGCCTTGGGCTGGATCAGGGTGCTGATGTCGATGCTCTGGCCTTCGTTGTAAATCATGCCGTCCAGCAGGTAGCCGAAGTCGGGCTGGTATACGCCCAGCATGTTCATCACCGCAGCCGATGTCACGCCGATCTTTTTGCCCACCACACGCTCGCCCGCGTCCAGCCTGCGCTGCAGCATGCGCTGCTGAATGTGGTACGCGTTTTCTATGGTGATGTCGGGGTGGCGGCTGGTGAGCGGGTCCACCACGGTGCGTGTCGTCATGGCCTGGTAGAGCTCGTCGCCCAGGGTGGTAATCAGTGTGGAGTCCATGGAAAAAGTCCGGTTGGTTATTTGAAAATCGGGAGGGCGCGGATCAACGCGCGGCCTGGGCATCCGCCAGCTTGTCAGCTTCATCCAGGAAGTTGCCCACCAGCTGGGTGAAGCGGGCGGCGTGCTCGATCTGCGTCCAATGGCCGCAGCGACCAAACACATGCAGTTGCGCGCGCGTGATCCAGTTCGCCAGCGTCAACGAGTTGGACAGCGGCAGCACCTGGTCCTCGCGCCCGTGGATCACCAGCGTCTCATGCGGCAGGGCGCGTATGTCTTCCTCGCGGCTGGCCAATGCATCCACGCCGTTCTGGCGCGGGGCCGGGAACATGCGCTCAAAGGCTTCCTGGAAGCCGGGCTGAATGCTGGCCTTGTAACGCAGCTCGGCCAGCTCGTCGCTCATCAGCGTGCGGTCGAAGGCAAAGATGTCCAGCAGCTTGCGCATATTGGCAATCGAGGGCTGGTAGCCCCAGACCGCGTCCAGACCCGGCGTGATGGGGAAATGCACACCGGCCGCGCCCATCAGCACCAGGCGCCGCACGCGTGTGGGGTGGCGAATCGCCAGCGCCAGGGCCAGGCCGCCGCCAAAGGAGTTGCCGACCAGATCGGCCTGCTCGATCTTCAAGGCGTCGAGCAAGCCCACGGCCTGGGCCACCCAGGTGTCCATGTTGTAGCTGATGCCCTCTGGGCGCTCGCTGTAGCCAAAGCCGACCATGTCGGGCGCGATGACGCGACGCTGTGCGGCCAGTGCGGGAATCGTCAGGCGCCAATTGGCCCAGGCGCTCACACCCGGGCCGGAGCCGTGGATTAGCAGCACCGGGAAGCCGCTGCCTATGTCGTGGTGGTTGGTGGTGATGCCGTTGGCAACAATGGACTTGCCGATTTCAGGGTTCTGGCTCATTGCAGGCTTTCAGTACTTGACCATCACGTTGCGCAGCTCGGTATAGAACTCCAGCGAATGCACACCGCCCTCGCGGCCTATGCCGGACTGCTTGCTTCCGCCAAAGGGCGTGCGCAGGTCGCGCAGAAACCAGCTGTTGATCCAGCACAGTCCCACCTCAATTTGTGTGGCCAACCGGCTGGCACGGCTGATGTCTTGCGTGTAGATGGAAGTGGCCAATCCATATTTCGTGTCATTGGCCATGCGCACCGCTTCTTCTTCGGTGTCAAACGGCGTGATGTGGCAGCAAGGGCCAAAGATTTCTTCGCGCACCACGGTGGCCGTTTCGGGCAGGCCGGTCCAGATGGTGGGCTGCACCCAGCAGCCGTCCTTCAGCTCGTCGGGCATGTCGGGCACGCCGCCACCGAAGACAATCGTTGCGCCCTCTTCCTTGGCCTTGGCGTAGTAGGACAGCACCTTCTTCTGGTGGATCTTGCTGACCAGCGGACCGATCTGGGTGTCATGGTCAAACGGGCGGCCGGGCTTCATGCCCTCGGCCTTGACCTTGAGCGCATGCACAAACTTGTCGAAGATGGGGCGCTCCACATAGACGCGCTCCGTGCCCAGGCAGACCTGGCCGCAGTTCTCAAACACCGAGCGGGTGACGGTGTTGACGGCGTTCTCGAAATCGCAGTCGGCAAACACCACCGCCGCGTTCTTGCCACCCAGCTCCAAAGAGACGGGGCGTATGCCATCGGCACCGGCCTTCATGATGGCCGTTCCGGTCTTGGTCTCGCCGGTAAAGGTGATGCCGTTGACACCCTGGTGCGCGGTCAAAAAGGAGCCGGCGGAATTCACGCCGAAGCCGTTGACCACGTTGTAAACGCCGGGCGGCACACCGACCTTGTTCATCACCTCGCCGAGCAGCGTGGCGGTGCTGGGTGTGGCCTCGCTGGGCTTGACGACCACGGTATTGCCGCAGGCCAGGGCCGGGCCGGCCTTCCAGGTCATCAGCAGGAGCGGCAGGTTCCAGGGGCAGATGATGGCAATTACGCCGCGCGGCGTGCGCACGCCGTAGCTGCGCGCAGTCTTGCCGTCGGGCGTGCGCATCTCGAAGGACTCGGTGGAGACGTTCTTGATGGTGTCGGTGAAGATTTTGAAGTTGGCGGCACCGCGCGGAATATCGATGTGCGAGGCCAGATGGGCCGGCTTGCCGGTGTCGGCAATCTCGGCCTGCAGGAAGTCGTCAAAGCGGTGGTTGATCTCGGCCACCAGGCCGTCCAGCATGGCGCAGCGCTCCACCACCGACAGACGCCCCCAGGGTCCGTGCAGGGCGGCGCGGGCGGCGGCCACGGCCGCATCGACTTCAGGTTGACCCGCCTCATGGACCATGCCGATCAGGCTGTTGTCCACCGGGTTGCGCTTCTCGTAGGTCTTGCCGCTGGTGTTGCTGACGTATGCACCGTTGATGAAGTTGAGGATCTGTTTCATGGCTGTTTGCTCGGAAATAAAAAATCGTTGGCGCGTTTCACGCCGGGGGCAGGCCCAGGGCTGCCAGGCCGGCCTGCGCAATGGCCTGGTCCTGCGCCTCGCTGCCGCCGGAAACACCGATGGCGCCTATGCGCACACCGGCCTCGACGATGGGCAGGCCGCCGCCAAAGGCGACGAAGCGGGGGCGCAGCACAATGCCGTCACGCACCGCCGCCGAATGGCTTTGCAGGGCCTCGGCCCACTGGTGTGTGGGCAGGCCGAAGCTCACGGCCGTGTAGGCCTTGTCAATCGCAATGTCCACCGAATGCAGGGGCGCGCCGGGCATGCGCAAAAAGCCGGCCAGCAGACCGGAAGCGTCCACCACCGCCACGTTGACGCAGGCGCCCATATCCTGTGCGGCCTGCACCGCCGCACCGACTGCGGCATGGGCGGCGCGCCAGTCGATGCTGCGCAGGCTGACGCTGGCAGTGGCCGATAGGGTGTTCGCTTCCGGTGCCATGCTTAGAGGAACTTCACAAAGGTGAAGCGCAGCAGGTTGCCCATGGGTTCTGGATTGGTACCGGCCTGGGCCTTGTATTCCTGGTAGGCCGCAGCCTTGAGGATCACGCCCGAGCTCATCAGCGGCAGCGCCACTTCGGCACCGATGGCGTGGCGCTCGGACTTGCTGGACGAGGCACCGGCGCCGCTATCGTTGCTGACCTGCATCTGGTCATAGCCGACCAGGCCGACCTGCACGTTGCCCAGCAACTTGCCAACGCCCCACTCCACGGAAACCTGATCGCCGGGCTTGATGCCATTCGATTTACTGTCGTTGATTTCATAGCGCAACAAGGCCGAGCCGGAGAGCGTCTTGTTGGCATCAAAGTAGTAGGTTCCGCCAGCGGTCAGCATGGTGCTGGCAAAGCCCTTGCCGGCCGACGCGGGCGAGGAGCTGTCAGCCGACTTGAGCCAGAAACCGGCGGCGGTCACGGCATCCCAGCTGGCGCCATGCCAGGACAGAATGACCGGGCCCAGGTAGACATCACCAAAGCCGCTTTGGGTGTCAGCGGGGCCTGGATGGAAGGTCAGCGAGGTGGACTGCACGGGCACGATGGCCTCCATGCCGTAGTCAGCGCCCAGCACCTTGGTGGTCGTGATCCAGGCCAGGCGATTCGCCAGCGCGAAGATGGTGGCCTTGTTCTCGCCCGGAAGCGCGGTGCTGCTGCCCGGTGCCTTGAACTGCTCGGCGTTGTAGTTCGCCATGTAGCCCAGGTAATAGAGGCCGGGAGGTGGCACGCTGGCGGCCTGCATGCCTTCAACGCCGGGCACGTAATGGCCTTCGGCGTGGGCGCCCACCAGGGCGGTCAGGGCGGCTGCAGCAAATAGTATTTTCTTCATGGGGTGTGATTCGTTTCAGGGAAAGGTTTCCCAAAGTGGGGGTGTTTTGGTCGGGGCCTCGCGCACGCACCGCCGGGTGCGCACGCGAGAAAAGGCAGTCAGGGCTCAGGTGTACACATCGGTGAAGGAGGAAACCATCTCACCGGTGTGGTAAAAAATTCCGGTGCCCAGCTTGTCTTCGGTCCAGGTCGTGACGGGGCGGTCGCGCTGTGCCAGATAGCCCAGGCCGGCAAAGGTTTCGTTGCGGTTGCCGCTCGGGTCAAAGAAGTAAATCGTCTCGCCGCGGGTGATGCCGTGGCGGGTGGGTGCGACGTCGATCTTGGTCTTGGTCTTGGCCATCACGTCGGCTGATTTGAGGATGTCGTTCCACGAATCCAAGAAGAACGCAATGTGGTGCAGACCCATGCGCGGTCCGCCGACAAAGGCGATGTCATGCGGCGTGGTGGTGCGTGCCAGCCAGGTGGCGGCCTGCATGTCGCCGCCGGGGCCGACCAGGATTTGCTCGGTCAGGAAGAAGTCCAGCACTTCCATGATGAACTTGGTGTTTTCAGCCACCTTGTTGACGCCGGTCTCGGGGTTGAGCTCGCACATCAGCAGGCAATGGTCCAGCCAGTGCGCGCCGGCACCGGTGATGTTGTCCGGCCAGGGGTCGGGGTTCATGGTGCCGACCTCGGTGCCCACATATTCCTTCATGGCATACAGGCGCATCTCGTGGCCGCTGGGCAGGTTGAACTGCAGCATGCGGCCGGTGGAAGGCATGCTGCCCTCGGCCAGCACCGTGGTGGAAATACCGTAGGCTTCGATCTTCTTTTGCAGCTCGTCCAGGTCGGCATCCTTCTCGAGTTTGTAGGCCACGTGGTTCATGCCAGCCTGATCGGAGGGCGTGAGCACCAACGAGTATTTGTCCCACTCGTCCCAGCACTTGAGGTACACGTTGCCGTGCTTGTCCTCCATGGTTTTTTTCATGCCCAGCACTTTTTCATAGTGTTTGACAGCGGCTGCCATGTCCATCACCCGCAGGCTAACGTGACCGATTCTTGCGATACCCATTTGAAGTCTCCTCTTGGTTGAAATAATTTAAGGATTTGCCTTGGCGGCAAACCCCTTCTTGAATGGCTTCTCAAACTTGCCCACCACCTCCAGCCGCACGGGAGTGACGGGGGCCACACGGCAGGCCAAAGTGAAACCGTGTGCTTCTTCTTCGGCCGTGACGTGCGCACGGCTGATGGGGCCCAGCGCGTGGCATTGCCCCTCCAGCACATGCACCTTGCAGACGCCGCAGCCGCCGTTGACGCAGCCCACCGGTATGCCCTTGCGGCCCAGGCGCAACATGCCGGCCAGCAGGCTCTCGCTGGTGGCGCAGGCATAGCTCTCGTTGGTTTGCGTGACGTGCACGCTGACCTTGGGGCGGGTGTCGATAAACATGCCGGTCCCCTTAAACCCGTTTGAACAGCGGGCTGCGCTGCTGGTTGGTGTCGGCGGCCGACAAGAACTTTTCGGTGTAGATATCGCGCTCGAACAAGCGGCCCTGCATCAGCGTGCCGATGCAGGCTTCGATCATCACGGGCGGTCCGCACAGATAAGCCTGTTGGCCGGCAAAGTTGCCGTCGAAATGGGCCCGGGCCACGTCATGCACAAAGCCGCGCGCGCCACTCCAATCCGAGCCTTCGGGCTCGCCCGAGAGCGTGGGCACATAGGTGAAATGCGGGTGCTGCTCGGCCAACGCGCGGAACTCGGCGTCGTAGTACAGCTCGTCCTGCGTGCGCTGACCGTAGACCAGGGTCATGGGCTGCTGGCTCTTGTCTGCCAGCAGGTCCTGGATCATGGAGCGCGGGCTCGACAGGCCCGAGCCACCGGCCATGAAGACCAGCGGCAGCCTGGCCGACTTGCGCACCAGAAAGCGCCCATAGGGTCCGGAGATCTGCAGCTTGTCGCCCACCTTGAGCTGCTGGTGCAGCCAACTGGTGCCCGCGCCGCCGGGCACCAGACGCACGTTCAATTCGATCTCGCCCGTGGCCTGCACCTGCGCCGGTGCATTGGCAATCGAGAAGGCACGGTTGCCCTCAATACCGGGGATCACCAGCTGCACATACTGGCCGGCCTGAAAGTGCATGGCACGGTCGAGCTTGAGCCAGATGGCCTTGATGGTCGGCGTGAGCGTCACCATGCGCGACACCGTGGTGTGGAAGTCGCGCACCGGAATAATTTCCGCGTCCGGGTCTTCGTCGATGTCGGCTTCGATGCAGGCATCGCTTTGCAGCGTGGCGCAGCAGGCCAGGGTCTTGCCTGCGTCACGCTCAAAGTCCATCAGGGCAAACGGGTTGGCGTGGCCATGGTCCACCTCACCGCCACTGACCTGCACCTTGCAGGTACCGCACAGACCGTGGCCGCAGGCGTGCGGTATGTAGATGCCCTGGCGCAGGGCGGCATCCAGCAGGGTCTGGCCTTCTTCGACCTCAATGGTCGCGCCCAGCGGTTCAATGGTCAGTTGGTAGCTCATGGTCTTCTCAAAAAACGCCTAGTTGCAGGAGCCGTTCAGGCCCGTCAGTCCCGGGGTGCGAAAGCGGATCACGTCCTTGTGCTGCAAGCCGTTTTCCGCCAGCGACTTGGCCGGATCGGGCTGCCAGGGCTGGCCTGATTTCGTCCACTCGACCTGGGTCCAATCAATCTTGGCGAAGTCCGGGTGCGAGCCATAGGTGCCGGGCAGCACGCCCGGGCCGACTGCGCCAAACGGGGTGTCGGGCGGCAGGGGCAAGGCGATGGGCGCAGCAAACATCAGGTGGTCTTCCCAGCCGATGAAGAGCAGCGGTGCGGGGAAGTTCTCCCGTACATCCTTGGCCGGGAAGTTGTAGGCTCCGATGGCTTTGACGCTCATTTCGTTTCTCCTTCTGCATGCGCGCCGTTCCAGGCGGCAAAGTTTTTCTTGTCTTCCGAGGTTTCGAAATCGAAGTTGTCCCGGCCCACATTCATGTGGTAGTAGTCGAGCACGGCCAGCAGCGGATCGAAGCCTTCCTGGGTCGGGTCGGTGCCGGGCTTGAAGCAGTTGCCCTGGTAGATCTGGTTCACCGGCAACCAGGACTGGATGTACTTCTCGGGCTCGTGGTCGAAGATTTCCTTGCAGTGGTCGGAGCAGAAGTGGTACTTGTTGCCGAAGTAGTCGCTCTCGCGGTAGGCAATTTTTGTGGCGTCGCCCTGCTCGGTGAACAGCATCGGAATCTGGCAGGTGGTGCACAGCATGGGCAGCGTCATGTTGTAGAAGCGCTTGCCCTCTGCGGCCTGTGCGCGCCAGTGGTCCCAACGCGGCTTGTAGAGTGCGTCAAAGGTCTCGGGGTATTTCTCCGAGAGCCAGCCCATTTCTTCCTCGGTGGGAATCCAGGTGTGGAAGGGGGCCGCGCCGTTGTATTGGTAGAAGGTGGCCCAGGCCTGGTGGCTGATGTGGTCCTTGCCTTCGCAGGCCTGAATCCAGCCCTTGGGTTTGCGGATGCCGTAGCGGGCCAGGTCCTTGAACAGGGCTTCGCCGTTGTCTTCCACGTACATCTCCCAGCTCTCGCGCCAGCTCATCACGCGCTTGGGCAGCATGTAGTCCTGCATCATGGCCACGATGGTCAAGAGGCGGTAACCGCGCCAGAACCATTTGTCGATCCAGCCCTGCACGATGGGCACATTGCCCGGGTCCTGCTCCAGCATGAACTTGATGCACTCGATGCCCAGCGTCATGTGGCGCGATTCATCGGACTGCGCGCTGAAGCCGAAGGTCACGGTGGACATGTCGCCGTTGTGCGCCGCACCCGACATAAAGGGCACGAAGAGCAGATTGGTCAGCACGTATTCAAACGAGAAGCTCACCGCGGTGAGGAACTCAAACGGCCCGCCGGTGTAGGCATCTTCAAAGAAGGACTTGGGGACTGAGAGGTACCACACGCGGTCAAACATGTGCTGCGGGCTGTGCAGGCCGTTGAAGTACTTGTTGTAGTGACTCAGGGCGTGGGTCTCGGTCTGGTAGTGGCGCAGCTCGTCAATCGACTGCATCTGGCAGGCCACGCGGGCACCGGCGCCAGTGAACTGGCGACCGGCATGGGCAAAACCGCGGTAGGCGTAGTACTCCAGCGGCGTCACGCCGGTGAGGAACAGCTTGAGCGCATTCACATAGCGGGCGTCCGACACGCCGAGCTGGCCGTTGTTCTGGGCAAAGGCCTCGATCACGGCGTAAAGCTTTTTCTCTTTTTCGCCCTGGTACTTCCAGTAGGCGTCCATGGTCAGGCGGAAGGGGTCTTCCCACTTGTCCCAGTCGTGGATCTTGATGCCCTCGTACTTGTCGTAGGGGAAGACCTTTTCCATCGGCTGGTAGGTCGTGTCCCAGGCGAGGTCGCGGGTCATGGCGGCGTAGCGGTCCTTCAGACCGAGCTTCTTCTTGATGACGGGGGTGTCCATTTATTGTCTCCTTAGGGTGTTGTTTTCAGTGCGTCCAGCTCAGCGAGAACTGGTCGTCGTCTTCGTCGATATGGCCCGAGAGGGTGACCAGGTTGACGTGGATTTGCTGCAGGTTGAAGGAGCGGCCAATCAGCTCCTCAATGCTTTCGCGCTTGATCACCAATTTGCCGGGCGCAATGATCTTGACCAGGCCGGTGGGGTAGGTGGCTTCTGCTTCTGTGTTGTCGGCCAGGATGGCGTCGATGATGGGACGCGCGTCTTCGTTGTCCTGGAAGGCGATGAATACGTTGGACATGGGTGGGTGTCTCCTCGGGGTTTGTTGTTCGTTCAGGCGGCGGCTTGGGCAGAGAGGCCGGCCTTCTTGCCGCGAAGCTCCAGCGCAGCGCGGGCTTCTTGCAAGGCCTGTGCACCCTCAGCGCCCAGGGCCAGCTCGGCCAGCGGCGCCAGTGCGGTTTGCGCACGGTCGGCCCAGGCCTGGACCCAGCCGGCAATCAGCTGCTGGTTGTCGGTGGATTCGGCGGCGGCAACTTTCAGCACGGCATCAATCCAGCGCGCGCTCTCGCTATGCCACTCGGGCATGAAGGCGGTCAGCATGGCCACGGCCGTGCCACCCTGGGGCACGATGTGGTCGTCCACAAAGCTGCCGAACATCAGCGGGTAGAGCTGGCCGTCCAGGGCAAAGTTCTGGGCGATGAAGAGTTCAAACGGGTCCTTGAGCACCAGCGTGTCTTCCACGTAGTGGCGCAGGGGCTGCCAGCGGGCGTCGTTGAGCCAATCGTTCTTGCCGGCCTGCAACACACCGGGCTCGTCCAGGGCCAGGCCCAGACGAGTGATGAACTGGGCCGCGCCCAACTGGTCCATGGCGTGGAACATGGCGGGGGCGGTGAACGGCGTGCCGTAACCGTAGGCGCCAATCGAGCTGTTGTTCATATTGCCGCCCCAGGCCACATGGCGCAGCGGCATCAGCACCTGGCAGACCTTGGCACGCACCGCGTCGGGCATCTTGGAGACCAGCTTGCGCGAGTCGACAAATTCGTAACTGGCTTCGATGGCGTCCTGCTGGCGGGCGCGGGCCATGGTCCAGGTGGCGTAGTAATACTGGCGCGGATCGCGCAGCGCGTTCCAGTCGGCCAGCTTGATGGCCGAGCGCGAGGCGTCAAAGATCTCGTGCGCCGGGTCCCAGGTCGGGCGGTAATGGAAGTTGCTCGTGGGCTGGGTGCCCAGGGTGGCTTCCTGGTAGCGCGAGGCGGGCTTGTCGTTGCCCACGTAGTGCGCGGTGTGCGCAAAGGTATTGCGCAGGGGCTTGATTTCGCGGGTATGCAGATCTACAGACATGGGAACTATCCTTTGTGGGAGGGAGGTGGCGCGGGGACTAATCGTTCAAGAGCTGCACTTGTTGACGCAGGCAAAAATCGTCAAAGGCAGGGCGGGGCAACATCAGGTCAACAAACAACTCGGGCCAGCCGATGGCGAACTCGAAACACACCAGGCCGTCGGCACGGACCTGCTTGATGCGCACGAACTTTTGCGTCACATCGCAGCTGCGTTGCTCTGCGGCGTCAGGGGCTGTGGCGGAAGTGGTGGTCATGGGCATGGTTGGGCAGGTAGTACCGTGATGACTTTGCAAGGACCTTGCCAAAAACCGGGCCAAGTTCAAAAATCTCGATATTTCAAGGGATAACCCCTACTTTTTGGCGTTCCTTGCGCCCAAAAATGGACGTGACCTGGCATAGCCTAGGGCTAACCCTTAGAGCCGCAGCGCACCATTCCCCTAAGAAAACAACCATTTGATGCAAGCAAAATGTCTAAAATTCACCAAATGATCACTTTCCAAAAACCAACCCCCTGCTTGTGCCAGCCCGGAGCGTGATTTACAAAATATCGAGAAAATGGCCGTTTAGCCGCACCGCGAGACACACCCTCCATGAGCTTCAAATACCCTTCGGACAGCGACCTGCGCCGCCTCTTGCGCTTCGAAACAGACAGCGGTGCGATCTGGCTAGGGGACCGGCGCATGGTGCTGATGCACACCAACGCCCTGGCCGCCTTGCGCCAGGATCTGATCACCTCGGTGGGCCCCGAGCACGCGCGCCGTATCCTGACGCGCATGGGTTACGCCTCGGGTTTGTCGGACGCCGAGTACGCCAAAAAAATGCGACCGGGCGACTCCCTGCAGGACAGCTTCATGGTCGGGCCGCAGCTGCACATGCTGGAAGGGGCGGCGCGGGTCACGCCGGTCAAGCTCAGCTTTGACATTACGGCGGGCCAGTTCTTTGGCGACTTCCGCTGGGACCATTCCTGGGAGGCCTATGCCCACAGGCAGAAATTCGGCGTGGTGGAAGACCCGGCCTGCTGGACGCTGCTGGGCTACGCCAGCGGCTACACCAGTGCCTTCATGGGGCGGCTGATCCTGTTCAAGGAGACGCTATGCGCCGCCTGTGGCGCCGACCATTGCCAGATCATCGGCCGCCCGATCGAGGAGTGGCCGGACGGCGAGGCGCATCGCATGTATTTCACCGACGACTCGTTGATGGAAAAAATGGAAGCCCTGCAGTCCCAGGTGGAAGCGCTCAAGTCCACGCTGGAGCCCGCCACCCAGGGCGGCCAGTTGGTGGGCAATTCCAGCGCCTTTCGCAAGGCCTACACGCTGATGCACAAGGTGGCGCCCACCCAGGCCACCGTGCTGCTGACCGGGGAGACCGGCGTGGGCAAGGAGCGCTTTGCGCGCGCCCTGCACCAACTCTCCAGCCGCGCCGACAAGCCTTTTGTGGCGGTGAATTGCGCCGCCCTGCCGGCCGAGCTGATTGAAGCGGAGCTGTTTGGCGTGGAAAAAGGCGCTTACACGGGGGCGCACGCGGCGCGTGCCGGGCGCTTTGAGCGCGCCGACGGCGGCACCCTGCTGCTCGATGAAGTGGGCGAACTGCCGATGGCAGCGCAAGCCAAACTGCTGCGCGTGCTGCAGGAAGGCGAGATCGAGCGCGTCGGCGGCGAGGTCACCCGCAAGGTCAATGTACGCCTGGTGGCGGCCACCAACGTCGACCTGGAAAAGGCCGTGGCGGCCGGAAGCTTCCGGCGCGACCTGATGTACCGCCTGAATGTCTACCCCATCTGCATACCGCCGCTGCGCGAGCGCAAGACCGACATCGAACTGCTGGCACAGGGCATGCTCGCGCGCTTTTGCGCGCTGCACAGCAAGCGCGTGCTGGGCTTTGAAGAACGCGCACTGCAGGCGCTGCTGCAGCACGACTGGCCGGGCAATGTGCGCGAGCTGGAAAACCTGGTGGAGCGTGGCGTCATTCTGGCAAGCCAGTCCGGCATGGTGGAAGTGGAGCACCTGTTTCCCAACCAGCCCGATGCCGCACAGACCAGCCTGGACGCACACGGCCATCTCGCCAAGTTGCCCAGCGCGCAGGACGATGAACTGAGCGCACGCATTCTGGACAGTGGCAGCTCGCTCGAAGAGATCGAGGCCCGCGTGCTGGACGAGGCCGTGAGCCGCGCCCGCGGCAACCTGGCCGAGGCGGCGCGCCTGCTGGGGCTGACGCGGCCGCAAATGGCCTACCGGCAAAAACAGCGCCAGCACCGTGGCGCACCTTCCCATGAAATCAACCGCGAACCGGGAGTCCTCTGATGTCCACCCTTCAACCCGGCCTTGCTGCCGACCAGGACCACGAGACCGTGGTGCCACGCACGCTGGTCGAGCGCGCTTACTTGAGCCTGCGCCACGACGTGGTGTGCGGCAAGCTGGCGCCGGGCGAACGCCTGCGTGTGGAGCACCTGAAGGATCAATACGAGGTGGGTGCCGGCACGCTGCGCGAGGCCCTGTCGCTGCTGGTGTCGGACGCACTGGTCACCTCGGAAGGCCAGCGCGGCTTCCGTGTGGCGCCCATTTCGATGGCCGATCTGGAAGACGTAACCAACACCCGCGTGATGCTGGAGACCGAGGCGCTACGCCAGTCCATCCGCCATGGCGATGCGCAATGGGAGGCGGCACTTAGGCAGAGCTACGAACTGCTGGCTGCCACCGAGCACGACCTGGCCGAGACCGGCTCCGTGCGCTGGGAGCGGCGCAACAAGGCCTTCCATGAGGCGCTGATTGCCGGCTTCAATTCGACCTGGAGCAAGTACCTGCTGTCCATCCTGTACCGCCATGCCGAGCGCTACCGCAACATCAACTTCCGGCTGACCGCCGCGCATGCCAGCGGACGCAATGTGCACCAGGAACACGAAGCCATCTTCCGTGCCGCCGTGGACCGGCAGGAGGCCCGCGCCGCCCTGGCGCTGGAGGCGCATATCCGCCTGACGCATGACATCGTGCGGCTGCAGGCCAGCCAGACGCCGTTGAAATAAGCCGGGGGGACCGCCTGTTTTTGTGGACCCTAGCAAGCATGGCACCATAGGCCTGATGAACGACTGGAAACTATTGCAAATGATCAAGGCTTGCGGCTGGCCCCTGGCCCCGGAGCTTCTTGGCAGTGACGCCGATTTCAACGCTCGGCTGGAGGGCGGGTTGGTGCCGCTGCACTGGGCCTGCGCGCAGGGCAAGGCCGGCCTGGTGAAGCACATGATTCAACACGGGGCGGATGTGCAGGACGCCGATGACAGCGGCCAGACACCGCTCACCCTGGCGTTGAACTCAGGAAGCTTTCAGGTGGTGATGCTGGTGATCGACCAGCTCAAGGCACTGAGCGCACCGGCGCCGGACCCTGCGCTGCGCACACGCCTGAGCGACAGCTTTAGCAAGGGCCATGCGGATGCCAGGAACCGCATGGCGCAGACGCTCAAGGACTGGGACCGCATCGCCAGGAAGACCCGCACCGCACCATCGCCCTGATACGCACCCGCCTGAGCGTGCGGCAAATCGCGGTCGCGGCCGTGCTCAGCGCGCCGCCATGTCCACTGCCGGGAGCCAGAGCGAGGCGTTGCCCACCTCCACCTCGTCCAGATTGCGTTGCTGCGGCTGGCCGCCACGGTCCAGCACTAGAAAGTCCGAGTTGCGCTGCAGTGCAATCAGCGGATGGTGCCAGGTGCCTTTGGCGTAGTTCACGCCCTGGCCGCTGCGCGCCAGAAAGCAGCGGATGTGTTGCACCTCCAGCACCGGTGCCGGGGCGGCCACCACCACCAGAAACGGCAGTTCACTCATGGGCACAAAGGCCTGGCTACCCAAGGGGTGACGCTCCATGACGCTGAGTTGCAGTGGCAACACGCGTGCAACGGCGCGAAAGATACTCAGGACCACGCGGCCGCCGGCGTCTGCCACATCCACATGCGCCAGATCATGAAAGCGCGTGGCAAAGCCTTGGTTGACGGCAAACTGCTGTGCGCCGGGGTGGGCCTGAATCACATCGCCGAAGGGGCGAAAGGCTTCGGGCGTCAGCGCTTCCACGCGCAAGGTGGTGGGTGCATGGTGGATCATGGCCAGCGCCGCCGGGCTTAAAACGCGCGCACTTGGCCGCGTTTGACGAACTGCCCCATGCCCGGGCGGCCATGCCAGTCTTCGCCATCCACAATCAGCTGGCCGCGCAAAAACACCTTCTCCACCCGGCCCTGCAGCGTGCGGCCCTCCAGCAGCGTGTGGTCGCAATGGCTGTGCAGGTGCTTGGCGTGGATGGTCTGGGAAACATGCGGGTTGAACAGCACGATGTCGGCGTCACTGCCCACGGCAATCGTGCCCTTTTGCGGGAACAGGCCAAACAGCTTGGCCGGCGTGGTGGAGGTCAGCTCGACAAAGCGGTTGAGCGAGAGCTTGCCCTGCATCACGCCGATGTCAAACAGGCTGACCAGGCGCGTCTCTATGCCCGGCGCGCCGTTCGGGATTTCGGCAAAATTGTTGGTCCCGCGCAGCTTGGAACTGCGTAGTCCCAGGTGCCCTTCCTTCATGCAGAAGGGGCAATGGTCGGTGGCAATCACCTGCAGATCGTCATAGCGCAGGGCGCGCCACAAATGCTTCTGGTCGTCGGGTTTGCGCAGCGGCGGCGTCATCACATATTTGGCGGTCTCGAAGTCGTCGTTGTCATACACCGAATCGTCAAACAGCAGGTAATGCGGGCAGGTCTCGGCAAACACCGGTATGCCTTCGGCACGCGCGGTGACGATGTGCTTGAGCGCATCGTTGCTGGAGACATGCACAAAGTAAATCGGCGCCTGCGCCAGCTCGGCCAGGCGTATGCCGCGGTGCGTGGCCTCGCCCTCCATCAGCGAGGGACGGGTGAGCGCGTGGTAGCGCGGCGAGGTGTGGCCGGCCTCCAGCGCCTCCTTGATCAAGAGGTCAATCACCGTGCCGTTCTCGGCATGCAGGGCCACCATGCCGCCGTCGGCACCCACCTGGCGCAGCATGCGGAAGATGGAGGCGTCGTCGGCCATCATCACGCCCGGGTAGGCCATGAACATCTTGAAGCTGGTCACGCCCTCATGGTGCATGGCGTGGCGCACGTCGCGCAGCACCTGCTCATCCACCCGCTTGATGATCACATGCAGGCTGTAGTCCACATGCACCTGGGACTCGGCCGAGGCTTGTGCCCGCGCAATCGCGCCCAGCGGCGAATCGAGTTCGGTCTGCAGCGCAAAGTCCACGATGGTCGTGGTGCCGCCAAAGGCCGCCGCCTTGGTGCCGCTGGCAAAGGTGTCGGTGGTGATGGTCGGGCCGATCACGTTTTCCAGATGCACATGGGTGTCCACGCCGCCCGGCAGCACATACAGGTCGGTGGCGTCGATCACGCGCACGTCGGCACCGACCTCCATGTTCTTGCCAATGGTGTGGACCTTGCCGTCCTGCAGCAGCAGGTCGGCCACATAGTCGTCGCTGGCGGTGATGACGCGGCCGTTGCGGATCAGGGTGGTGGTGTTCAAGCCCAAGTTCATGCTCCTTCAGATGCCCATGGCCGCATGCGAATTGCGTGCCAAGGCTTGGAAGATCGACACTCCCAGCTTCGGAGTCTCAAACTGTGGGTACTGAACCCCATAGTTTTATTCCGCTCCAAAGGCAATAAATCCACCTTGTTTGAGCTCACTTATTGCGTTTATTAAGGAATCATGGGTTTTCCATTTGTGACATCGGTTGCTGATTAGTCCCGCTCAGGACTGCGCGCAACATTGGAAGACCTCTTTTCAAAGTTTGCAGCGTTTCACCTTCGACCACCTCAGGTAAACCCTCTCTCTTACATTTACATGATTATGATACAGTAGTGAACGATATTTCATTCAGGTGACTAAAGGATGCAACCATGGTTTTGACAGATGACCAAAAGGCCCTGCAGGAGACTGCCCGTCGGTTCGCACGCGAGCGCCTTCTGCCCGATTACCAGAAGCGGGAGAAGTTGGGTGTTCTGGACCGCGGCCTGATTGCCGAGATGGGCCAATTGGGGCTGTTGGGGGTGGATCTGCCGGAAGCGCTGGGCGGTTTGGGTGTGGACGGTGTCACCACCGGACTGATTGCGGAAGAACTGGCCTACGGCGATTTCAACATCAGTCTGGTGCCAGTCGGAATCTCCCTGAATGCTGCGATCCTGGTGCGCCACGCCGCGCCCGAAATCAGCCAGGAATGGGTGCCACGCATGTGCCGGGGCGAGGCCATTGTGGCCATCTGCCTGACCGAGCCCCGGGGTGGATCGGATGCCAGCAACCTGCAATTGCGCGCACGCCGCGATGGCGATGCTTATGTCATCAACGGCGAGAAGACCTCCATTACCTTCGCCGACCGTGCCGATGCCTATCTGGTCTTTGCCCGCACGGGCCTACCGGAAGAAGGTGCCAAGGGCGTCAGCGCCTTTTTTATTCCCGGCGACACACCGGGCATCTCGCGCACGCGCTTTGACGATGTGGGCAGCGCCATTGCCGGCCGCGGATCCGTGTTCTTTGACGATGTGCGCATCCCCGCCAATCACCGCCTGGGCGAAGAGGGCAAGGGCTTCACGCAGGTGATGCAGGGCTTCGACTACAGCCGCGCGCTCATTGGCCTGCAGTGCTGCGGCATTGCCCAAGCCTCTCTGGATGAAGCCTGGGAATACGCCAAGGAACGCGAGGCCTTTGGGCGCCCGATTGGGCAGTTCCAGGGCGTGAGTTTTCCTCTCGCTGAAGGGGAGTCGCAAATTGCCGCGATTCGCCAGCTCTGTCTTCACACCCTGGCACTGCGCGATGCGGGCCTGCCACACGCATCCGAGGCTGCAATGTGCAAATGGATGGGCCCCAAACACGCTTTTGATGCGATTCACCAGTGCCTTCTTACCTTTGGCCACTATGGATGGTCCAAGGACCTGCCGCACCAACAGCGCATGCGCGATGTCAGTGGTCTGGAAATCGGGGATGGCACCGCAGGCGTCATGAAGCTGATCATTGCGCGGGGCCGTATCGGCCGCGCCGCCGTCCAATACTGAACTTCGAGAAAACACCCATGCCCTATCAATCCGTATTCCGCCCTGACCTCTTCGCTGGCCAGACCATCATCGTCACGGGTGGCGGAAGCGGCATTGGCCGCTGCACCGCGCACGAACTCGCATCCCTGGGCGCCCATGTGGTGCTGGTAGGCCGCACACTTGAAAAGCTGGAAGCGGTGAAGGCTGAGATTCTGGAAGACGGCGGCAGCGTGACTGCTTATGCCTGCGACATTCGCGATGAGGCGGGGGTCATCCAGACGCTGGACGCTGTGCTGCAGGATCGGGGCCGCCTGGACGGCTTGGTCAACAATGCCGGCGGGCAGTACCGCACCCCTTTGAAAACCATCTCCACCAAGGGCTTTGAGGCCGTAGTGCGCAACAACCTCACCGGTGGCTTCATCTTCATGCGCGAGGCCTATACGCGATGGATGGAGGCCCATGGCGGCGCCATCGTCAACATCATTGCCGACATCTGGAATGGCTGGCCCGACATTGCGCATTCCGGTGCCGCCCGTGCCGGCATGTTGAATTTGAGCGAATCGGCGGCATGCGAGTGGGCCGTGTCCAACGTGCGCGTCAACACCGTGGCACCGGGCGGCATTGCCTCCAGCGGTTTTGATACCTACACGCCCGAAGCGAAGGCCAAAATCCTGGAATTTCCACCCACCGTCCCGCTGCAGCGCTATGGCAGCGAGTCGGAGGTGTCAGCGGCCATCGTCTACCTGCTGTCACCCGCTGCGGCCTACATCACCGGATCGTGCATCCGCGTGGACGGTGGCACCCCCAATGCGCGCAACACCTGGAAGCTGGAGCCACACCAGCGCAGCAAGCCCTTTGAAGCCTTTCACCGTGCCAAGGTGCCAGAGCTTTTGCGCGACAAGGTGTGACGTGAGCTCCCTTCCTGCTCCATCACTCAAAAGCCGCTGGTTCCACGACTATGTGCAAGGCGAGGTGTTTGAGTTCGGCGACTACCAAGTAACCGCCCACGAGATCATTGCCTTCGCCTCCCGCTACGACCCGCAGCCTTTCCATGTGGACGCGGCAGCGGCAGCCCAGTCGCATTTCGGTAGCCTGGTAGCCAGTGGCTGGATGACAGGCGGTGTGCTGATGCGCATGCTGTGCGATCACTTCATCCCGGAGGTTTCGGCCATGGGCTCACCCGGCGTGGACCAGTTGCGCTGGCTGCGCCCGGTGCGCCCGGGGGATCAACTGCATGCCCGGGTCACCGTGCTGGAAACCAGGCAGTCGCGCAGCAAGCCGGATCGCGGTACCGTGCTACTGCGCCAGGAGGCCATTAACCAGCATGGCGAAGTCGTCATGTCCTTGCAGGGAATGGCGATGTTTCGCTGCCGTCCGACTTAGCAACAACCCTTGGCGCGGCCTTATGCTGCGTCGCTGAGCCAGCGTGCGCGCAATTGCTGCAGCGCCTGTGCGTCCAAGCCGCCACAGCTTTGCACATACGCGTCCATGGATCCATATTGGGCAGCAACCGCAGCGAAAGCTGTCTCCAGATAATCCGTTCGCGCATCCATGATGGCGTCAATCATGGCCTCGTTCTGCCCCTCACCGGCCAGTCGGCTGACGATGTCTCCCACCATCTCGCGCCGGACCGGATTGGACACACACTCCACACGCGCCGACAGCAGATAGTCCGCCAAAATGGCTTCGGGCGTCACCCCCAACGCGTGCAGCAAAACCGCAACCGCAAAGCCTGTGCGGTCCTTGCCCGCAGCACAGTGAATCAGGACCGGCACCTCGCCCGACGCAAACAAGGCAAACAAAGCGGGCAGATGCGGAGCCAGAGAAGCGGGCAGACGGCGGTAGACCTCCAGCATCAAATTAACAGCGCCCTGCGCGTCAGGACTGCTCTTCAGCGCGGCCGTCAAGGTGGGATCTGCGCGCACATCACTGATCACCTCCATGGCCACCTGGCGCAAGCCCGGAATGGGCAGGCTGTTGGGATGGCGTGCACGCTCGTTGGCACTGCGCAGGTCGCACACCGTCTTCACGCCCAGCGACTGCAATACCTCCCAGTCCGGCCCGACCAACAGGTCCAGCTGGTCTGAGCGGAGGATGACATGGTCGGCGATGCGCCGGCCATCTACTGTGGGCAGCCCCTTGAGGCTGCGGAAGTTGCGGGTGCCCGTTAATTCAAAATGCATGCTGGATGGCTGCCTTGTGTGCCTATGTTGACAGTGCCGGATTTTTCCATGGCAGGCGAAAGCCGCCTTCGCTGAGGCCGTAGCCCAAGGTGCCGTCATCCAAGGTGAACTCCATCATCTGCTCGCACACGACAAATGTGTCTTGCGCAAACAGCCAGCGGAACAGCGGCTTGGCGGTGAACGCATGGGCCTTGCCGGTTTCATCGGTGAAGCTCCAGCGCATTTCGCGCACCGTAAACGGGCAGTATTCCTCGTAGGT
>CANFIH010000053.1 GCA_947446855.1 Burkholderiales bacterium | reverse complement strand
TGAGAACGAAGCGTCGGTGTGGGTCTTCATGATCATCTTTATAGTGGTTGAACAGGAACCTCTTGGTGACATCCAAGCTCGTTAGCGTTGACGAGTTCCAACCAGTGTTCAAGAGGCACTGATGCCAGACGGCCTCAGCATCTCTGTGGCCTGGAAAAACCGATTCGCGCGACGTCCCAATTTGTATACCCCTGCCCCAGAGTGTTCCTCGATCGACTCCATCGCACAACTCAAGGGATGTTGGTAGTACCTTGCCGGTTTTCCTCTGAATGTTGTGCATATGCCTCACATTCAGCCAAAGGTTGGCTTCCTGGGGTTCAGTTGGCTTTTTATCAATATGACTGAGCCTGTCTGATTGCGCCCATCGCTCCAGAACATTGCGACAGATACGCCTTACTTCAAAGCGCAGTGCGTTACGCTGCGCCAGCGGTGGAATGTGCTTTGGCGTGTCTGGATCTTCAGGTGATTCCCAGTACGTTTGACGCGATCCTAGGGCCAAGCTGGTGATGTCCACAAGGCTACGAAATCTACTGAAAGTTCGATTAAGCATGCCGATGCGATGTGCAAATTCGACATGCATATTGGTCAAGAGACGGACATCCTCTACCCGAGCCATGTCCTGACCGGTCTTCGCCGCTGCAGCCTCCACTGCGTCGAGGAGACGCCACCAATCACGTAGCGTGTTCAGGTACCCATAGACGGTCGTTGTCGCGGCATACAAAAGGGCTTCTTCAATGGCTGGTGCCAGTTGAATAATGAGTTCTGGGCGACCGGAGAAAGCAATGAAGCGTCCTTTATTCCCCTTCTCTTGTCCTTCGGCGAGGGGGTGCAGGTTGACCTCGCAGGGATGCTTCTCATGATGTGTCCAGAACACTAGTGGATCGTCTGACTTCGGGGCATCAAGTCTAATCGAGTCCGCCAGAGAAACGCTGGCGTGCTCCTTCAAATGGTCCTTGTTGTACGAGCGGATGCTCATTCCCCATACTCCACGTCTATTTCCTCTTCACAGAGTTGCTGCATATAGTTCTCATGAAAATTCAGATTCACGCCCAGGCGGTCTGAAACCCACTGCAGGTAAAGCATCGTCGTCTCACGTGAGACGTGCCGTAGTTGGCGCTGGATCGTCAATTGGATAAACCCTTCAAGGTCGAGTGCCAAGACCTTGAGCACAGATGGGTCAAGCTTGTTGTTGACAACCGATTCCAACAAATCCTTCTGCGTTTCCAGGTGCTTCCATAACGTGCTGCAAGCCCAGAAGTCACGCGCTAAGTGAGGTGACCAGCCGCGTGGACATTCAGCGCTTTTGCGGGTCCAAAAATCGTAGATTTTCTGCCCGGTAAACCGTTCACCACTGGTTGGATCGAGAAATAGGTGGACAGTGTTGTTGCGCAGAATTTTTGCCTCACGGACGCTCTTTGATTTGCGCAGTGCAATCGTTAGGGCCTTTGGTCGAACCTTTTGACGGTAATCGTGAAGCTTGAGCGCCAGTGGCATCGGCAGAAGAATGTCGCCTTCAGGGCCAATCTTGTCACCATGGTCATCACCATGGCCGTGCCCCTTCGTTTCAAAACGAAGCTTCACGCATACCGCTTGATGTTCAATCGGCCTGTTTTGGTTGACCACATTCCACTCGGCAGGGTCTAGTGGCAGGGTGTCGATACGCCAGGCTGCCGCCTCAGCCCGGCGTACGGCGGTTTCCAGAATTAACTCAGCAATGAGGCCTTCAACACCGCATTTGTCGCGGACCCGGCTCAGCCAAGCACCAATCCTAATTTCGTCGGGAAATCCAAGTCGACGCTTGCTTTCCCTGACTTTTCCACGTCTAGCCTCCACCGTTTTCGTCGTTCGAGCCCCGCTACTCTCGCGACTGTCGACCACGAAAGTCTTGCGCACCTTTGGGATATGAAATGGCTCGCGTAACCCTTTGTCAACCGCCCACTGTAAGTACATGCAAGCAACCGCTACACGCGAGTTAACTGTTTTGGCAGCTAGGCCAGTGTTGTCGCGCGACCAACTGCCATTACTCATTTCGCCTTGATAGCCCTGAATCAAATCGATCTTATAGTCGGCCTTGAGTGGGTCTTTGCCACGGCAGTGGCAATACTCAAGGTAGTTTGTCAGCCAGTGAGCGTAGTCGTGAATGGTAGTTTTGGTTGGTGGCATGGTGGATGCATGCTCGAGCCCGCGCGTCCGTGCACTCCATTCACCTAAACCTACGTCAATGAGAAATTGATTGGCAATCCTGTGATAGCCAGGTCGGCTGTCCATTATGAATGGGAGGTGGGCTACTCGCCCGAATCCTCTTTCCTCAAGGAATTCCTGAGTTGGATAGACTACCCTGAAGGGATATTCGGTGATGTGTTTGGAAATTTCCATATAATTTCATGATACACAAAAACCTTTACTAATCAAGTTCTAATTTGGCGTCCCTATAACGTAGACCTCGTCTGAGATCAGCAGCACGTCGGTGGGGGCCAGCAAATCCTGCAGGGCCAGCATGTCAGCCTCGGACCAGATGGTGGCGCTGGGGTTGTGCGGGCTGTTGATGAGGATGGCGCGGGTGCGCGGCGTCATGGCTGCGGCGATCTTCGTGAAGTCGGGCCGGAACGTGCCCGGTGTCAGCGGCACACGCACCGCCACGCCGCCGGCCAGCTCGATATTGGGCACATAGCTGTCGTAGCAGGGCTCCAGCACGATCACCTCATCGCCCGGGTGCACGATGGCCAGAATGGCGGTCAGGATGGCCTGGGTGGCGCCGGCGGTGATGGTGATTTCGGTGTTCGCGTCGTAGCGGTGCTGGTGCAGGGCTTCCATCTTGGCGGCAATTGCCTGACGCAGCACCGGCACGCCGACCATGGGCGGGTACTGGTTGTGGCCCGCCTGCATGGCCGCGGTCACGGCATTGACCAGGGCCGGGTCGCAGGCAAAGTCCGGAAAGCCCTGGCCCAGGTTGACGGCCTTGTGCTCGGTGGCCAGGGCCGACATCACGGTGAAGATGGTGGTGCCGACCTGGGGCAGGCGGCTGGTGAGTGCGGGGGTAAAGGCGGCTGTGGGGCTCATGGGTGTCACAGTTCGTAGTCGTTGACGTGGCCAGTCATGGCCTTGATGATCAGGTCGCGGCTCAGGCGGTTGCTCAGCAGCTCGGCAAAGGTGTAGACAAAGTTGCGCAGATAGGCGCTGCGCTTGAAGGCCACACGGGTGATGTTGTGGCCAAACAATTGGGCAGCAGGGCGCGCCACCAGGCCGCCCTTGCCGCCGTTGTTGGCGCAATCGTCCAGCACATCCTGCACCGCCATTTCGGCAGCGATGCCCACGCCCAGCCCCAGGCGCACGTAGGTTTTGATCACGTCCGAGTCGATGGCTTCGAGTGCAATGCGCGGCTCCAGATGGGCATGGGCAAAGGCCAGGTCGATCTTGGTGCGGCCGGTGAACGAGGGGTGGTAGGTGATCAGCGGCTCTTTGGCCACGTCCTGCAGGGTGATGCTCTCTTTTTTGACCAGAGGGTGGTCGGCGGGCAACACCAGCATGTGTTGCCACTCGTAGCAGGGCAGGGTGACCAGCTCGGCGTAGTCGGCCAGCGACTCCGTGGCAATGCCGATTTCTGCCACATCGTCGATCAGCATGCGGGCTACCTGGGCCGGCGCGCCCTGGTGCAGGCTGATGTTGACCTTGGGGTAGGCCGCACGCAGGGCCGCCACCCGCTCGGGCAACACGTAGCGCGCCTGGGTGTGGGTGGTGGCGATGGACAGGGTGCCACTGTCCTGGTTGCTGTATTGCTCGCCTATGCGCTTGAGGTTGCCCACCTCGCCCATGATGAGCTCTATGCTTTTGAGCACATGCTGCCCCGGCTCGGTAATGCGTTTGAGGCGTTTGCCGTGGCGGGCAAAAATCTCAATGCCAAGCTCTTCTTCCAGCTCGATGATGGCTTTGGAGACGCCGGGTTGCGAGGTGTGCAAGGCCTTGGCGGCCTCGGTCAGGTTGAGGTTGCGCCGTGCAGCCTCCTGCACAAAGCGGAATTGGTGGAGGTTCATAGAATCTTTGCTAATGGCTCATACACAAAAGGAATGATCTCTGGTTTCATTATCAGCTTGGCATGGCAGAGTCTGCCCGACTGCAGGTACCGCAGGGCTTGATAAATATGCGATTGGGGCACATATTTAACCGGTGGTGGACGAATAAGCAGCTAAAGTTGCATTGAAACTTCGTTTTTTATCTAGAGGATTTATGGTTTTCATAACGATTCATTCCAATGTCGGCCGCACTAGCAACTTTGTCAAATTCAAAACCCGTATCCGGTCGGCGTCTGCGCTTGCTTTCCTGGGCTTGCTGCTTATGGTCTGCTTGCTGGGTGCCGGTCTGGCAGCGCCTGAAGTGTGGGCTGCCGACGGCAGTGAGGCTGTCAACAACAAATCCCCCATCGTTGTTCAACTTAAGCAGTTCAAGGTGGTGAAGGGTGCCCAGGGTGAGTCCAGGCTCATCGATGCCAGCTTGGTCTTGCCCGGTGATGTGATCGAGTACCAGGCTACCTACAGCAACCGGGGTGCAGTAGCCCTGTCGGTCACCGCCACATTGCCGGTGCCGGAAAGCGTGGAGTACCTGAAAGACAGCGCCAAGTCAGTGGCCCATTTCACCCACACCGTGGCCCTGAAGGACAACCAATTCGCCCCGGAACCGCTGGTACGTAAAGTGGCCACCGCCGGTGGCGCGGTGCTGACGCAGCAAGTGCCCTATGACCAGTACCGCTTTGTACGCTGGGACTTGGGCAAGCTGCTGCCAGGGGCGTCTACCGAGGTCAGCATACGGACCCAGGTGGCACAAAATCTGGAAGGCGAAGCAGCGGCTGGCAAGTAGGCCGGCCTGCCTGAGGCAGGCTGTTTTATTCGGCCGCAATGCGCGCCAGCAGCTGCACCAGGCGTGCATCCTCGCCCACGGCGGGCTTGAGTTCAAACGCCACCTGCGGATGCTGCGCGCGCAGCTGCTCGACCAGCAGGGGCAAATCTTCCCGTGCATGGCGGCCCACGCCCAGAAACATGGGAACGACCACGATGCAGGTGGTGCGGGCCTCGACCAGTTCCAGGCAAGCCGTGGCCAGGTCAGGCTGGCTGAGTTCGAGATAGGCGCAGCGCACGCTCAGGCCCGGCTCCGTGGCAGCCATATGCGCTGCCACGGCCTCCATGGGCTTGTGCCAGAGCGGGTCACGTGAACCATGGGCGAAAAGCACCACGGCGCGGTCGGAGGTATCAGGTTTCATCGTCGCAAGACCAGCCAGGTAAATGCTGTGAGTGACAGCATGGAGTAAATGAGCCCCGGCAAGGCCGCGGTAAACCAGGGCTGCCAGCCCTGCAGCGTGCCCAGGTCACTGAGCACATTGTTCAGGAGCACAAAGCTGATACCCGCCATGACGCCGCCAAACACATAGCTGGCGATGCTGCCGGAGCGGAAGTGAAAGTACGCAAAGGGCAGGGCCAGCACCACCATCACCAGGCAGCTCAGGGGATAAAACACTTTTTTCCAAAACTGGATCTCGTATTTCTGTGCTGACTGGTTGTTGGAACTCAGGTGTTGCATGTACTGAAAAAGGTCGATGGTGCCCATGCGCTCGGGGCGCAGCACGGCGGCGGCAACCATTTCGGCTGTCACGTTGGTCGGCCAGCGGAAGGTGGTGGAAAAAATGCGTTCCACGTGCCCGGCCTTGGCTTCGGTGGCCGCGAATTCGGTGCGGTCCACGGTGCCTAGCAACCAGTCGTCGTGCTCGCCAAAGCTGCCGGTCTGACCCTGCGTCATGGAGACCAGATGCCCCTGGTTGTCAAACTCGAAGATGCGCACGTCTTTCATGCTGCCATCACTGGCTAGCGCGCCCACATTCACGGCGAAGCTGCCATAGGCCTGCTTCTCTTTCAGCCAGGCGCCGGTCTTGCCTACCGTCACCTGACCCTGAAAGCGCGCCTTGAGCAACTGGGCTGTTTTGTCCGCCAGCGGTGCCGCATAGTCGCCAACGGCGAAGGTGAAGAACACAAAGACCAAGCCCAGACTCAGCAGGATGCGCAAGGCACGCCAAGGCCCCAGGCCGCTGGTGCGCAGAATGGTGAATTCGGAGCTTTGCGCCAGCCGCGCCATCACAAAAATGGTGCCGATCAGCACGGTGATGGGCATCAGCTCGTAAATGTGGCTGGGCAGCATCAGCCCGATGTAGACCAGCGCCTGCGGGATGCGGTAGCCAATGGCGCCTATGTGGTTGACCGATTGCAATTCTTCAACAAAGTCGAAAAAGAAAAACAATGCGGCAAAGCCTAGCGTAACCAGGGCCACGGCAACCAGTACTTCGCGGAACAACAGTCGGCGAACAGTCTTCATGATGCGCTGCCCTGCGAGGGTGGGGCGGCGGCCGCTCGGGTGCGCCAGCGCAGGCCCCAGTTGTTGTGGCGCTTGACCAGCCACAGCAGGCCCATGACCAGCGCGCCGCCGTGCAGCACCAGCAAAAACGGCGCAAATTGCACCTGGCCCGATTCGACCCAGCTCTTGCCCAGCACCAGAAAATTGAAATACACCACAAAGATCAAGAAAGCGAAGCCCAGGTTGGCGCTGCGTCCTACGCGTGGATTGGTGCCTGCGGCGGCAACGCCAATCACGATGAAGTTGATGGCGGCCAGAACCAGCCCCAGGCGCCAGGACAGTTCAGCCTGGTTCTTGAGCGTGGGCGCGTGCAGCAATTCCATGCTGGTGAGTGCGCTGGACGCAACGTAACTGCGTGCCGACAGGTCATCCGCGCCCACCCGGGCGCCATAGCCCTCGAACATGCTCACGGTGAGCTCGGGCTTGCCGGTGTTCTTCTCCAGGCGCTGGCCGTGTTGCAGCACCAGAAACTTGTCGTTGCCTATCACTTCAACATGCCCGCTGCGTGCTGTGGTGATGGTTTCCTTGCCTTGTTCGTTGGTGGCAATAAAGACGTTGTTGCCGGTTTGCTTGTTGACGGAGTTTTTCTCGATGAAGAACACCCGGTCGCCATTGGCCGATTCCTGGAACTGGCCCGGTTCGATGCGGGCAATATCGCCGCGCTTTTCATAGCGGTCGCGCAAGTCTTCGATACGGCCAAAGGCCCAGGGCAGAATGAAAAAGGCCAGCACCACCACAATCACCAGAATCGGCCAGGCAAACCGGAACAGCGGAGAGAGCAGTGACGTAAGGCCTCGTCCGCTACCAAACCAGATGACCATCTCGCTGTCTTTGTACATGCGGGTGAGCACGCTCAGGATGGCGATAAACAGGCTCATCGACAAAATGGTGGGCATGTCGGACAGCACGGTGTAGCCCATCACGATCATCACATCGGTCGGGTTGAACGTACCGCGGGAAGCCTCGCCCACGGTGCGGATCAGCGTCATGGTCATCACCACGGTGGCCAGCACCACCAGCGTGGCGCCAAAACTGCGGGCCAGTTCTTTGCGAATAGAGGAATGGAATAACATTGCGAGCAGGAAAGAGAACCAATTATGAACTTTGAACTAAAGCCCCTCAGTCTGCTCGAGGCTGCCACTGAAAAATGCGACGCGCTGCTGGTGCTGGTGACGGATACTTTCAAGCCCGCCAAGGATGGTTTTTCGGCCTTTGTGGGGCGGGCCATCAAAGACGGTGACGCACCCACCAAGGCCGGAAAAATTCTCCCGATCTATAAACACGCCATGGCCCAGGCCACCCGCGTCTTGATTGTCGGGGTGGGCGATGGTAGCGCAAAGCAGGTGCGAACCGGTGTTGCCGCAGCCATGGCCAGCGCAAAGTCTGACAAGCTCAAGCGCCTGGTGCTGGCTTTTGCCAGTCCGGTCCTGGCGCCTTGCGTGCGTGCTGCCGTGTCAGCCGTAGCCGATGCAAGCTACAGCTACACCACCACCAAATCCAAGCCGGAGGCGCTCGCCCTGCAAAGCGTGCTGCTGGCCACCACCAATGCGGCCGAAGTGCAAGCCGACTTCGGGCGTGCGGTAGCCGTGGTGGCGGGTGTGGAACTGGCCAAGGAGTGGGCCAATCGCCCGGCCAACCATGCCACCCCCACCTTGCTGGCCAAGGCCGCACAAGGCCTTGCAACCAAGGGCAGCAAAATTACCTGCGAGGTGCTGGGCCCCAAGGAAGTGACCACATTGGGCATGGGGGCCTTTCTTGCGGTGGCGCAGGGATCTGAAGAGCCCCTGCGTTTTATCGTCCTCAAATACCAAGGCGCAGCCAAATCGGCAGTGCCTACGGTGCTGGTGGGCAAAGGCATCACCTTTGACAGTGGCGGCATTTCCATCAAGCCTGCTGCCGAGATGGACGAGATGAAGTTCGACATGTCCGGCGCAGCCAGTGTGCTGGGCGTGTTCCGCAGCCTGGCTGAGCTCAAGCCCGCCATCAATGTGGTGGGCCTGATTCCCTCGTGCGAAAACCTGATCAACGGGCGCGCCGTCAAACCGGGCGATGTGGTCACCAGCATGAGCGGCCAAACCATTGAAATCCTCAACACCGACGCCGAAGGCCGGCTGGTGCTGTGTGACGCCCTGACCTATGCCGAACGCTTCAAACCCCAGGCCGTGGTGGACATCGCCACGCTGACCGGCGCTTGTGTCGTTGCTTTGGGCAGTGTGCGCAGTGGTTTGTTCTCCCCCAACGAGGCGCTGGCCAGTGCACTCCTTACAGCAGGCGAGACCGCGCAGGATCTGTGCTGGCAAATGCCGCTGGATGACGAGTATGGCGAAGGCCTGAAGACCTCGTTTGCGGACATGGCCAACGTGGCTGGACGTGCCGGTGGCGCGGTTTCGGCCGCCAAGTATCTGCAGCGCTTTACGGGCAAATACCCCTGGGCCCACCTGGACATCGCCGGAACCGCCTGGAAGAGTGGCGCAAGCAAGGGTGCTACCGGACGGCCCGTGGGACTGTTGGTGGAATATCTGCTGGCAACGGGTACGGCAACGCACGCTGGCAAATAGCGCGTGACGGAAGTTGCTTTTCACTTTGGTGCGCCGGATCGGCTGGCTTACACCTGCCGTTTGTTGCGCAAGGGCACGGCCACAGGCGCTCGACTGCAGGTGCGCGCTTCCGCAGCTACCCTGCGGGCATTAGATGCCGCCTTGTGGGCCCTGGGGCCCACGGACTTCATCAGCCACTGCGATGCCTCTGCGCCTGACAGTGTGCGCGTCCGCTCTTCAGTGTTGCTGGTCGATGCCGATGCGGCAGTTCAACCGGACTTCCCGGTGATGGTGAATCTGGCTGCGGATGTGCCAAGCGGTTTTGAGCAATTCAAGCGGGTCATAGAAATCGTGAGTACCGATGAACAAGAGCGAAGCCTGGCGCGCCTGCGCTGGAAGCACTACACCGAGCGGGGCTACACCATCACCCGGCACGATTTGAAAAACAGGGCCGATAGCTGATGTCCTCGCGACTTCCTCCGCGCTACCTGCCCACGCTGACCGAGGTGGTAGATCCGCAGGTGTGGAGCGCGTTGACGGGTGCTGCACTCCCGCCTGTGCACGCGGCGCCCGTGCACCTGGATAGCGATCCGGTTGAAGCCAAGGTGATCGACCGGGATCTGCTGATCCAGCAGGTTATCGCGCTGGTCAAACCACAGCTGGAAGCGGAATTGCGAACTGTTGCCCAGGAGCTTTTTGAAGCCCAATACAGCGCAATGCTGCCGTCATTGCACCTGCAAATCGAAGAGGCCGTGCGGGAAGCGGTTGAACTTGCCAGGCCCGAATCGACCGATCGTGAAAATTGATAGGCACTAATTGAAGTGCAAGGCAAAAGCATGCAGTGCTTGATGCTAGAATTCGAGGCTCTGGAGCGGTGGATGAGTGGTTTAAGTCACACGCCTGGAAAGCGTGCGTGGGGTAAAACCCACCGCGGGTTCGAATCCCGCCTGCTCCGCCAGTAAGTCTAAAAAATCCCTTGTAATTCAATGAGTTACGAGGGATTTTTTTTGGCTATGCCGTTCGTGGCACAAATTTTTACAGGTTAAATAGCCATCGAAATTCACGAGAAGCTAGCCAAAATGTGCCCGTTTTGTGCCGGAAGTGTGCCCGTTTTGTGCCCGTCGCTTGCCATTTTGGTGTGCCGGTTTTGTGCCCGAATCCCTGCACACGTTGCAGCGAGATATCCACACCGGCAATATTTCGGCACAACTGTCCAAGCGTCACGAGTCCGTAGCAGCGCTGTCATCAGCGCTAACCTGATGTGCAATGCCGTCATGGCCTGGAATGCCAAGCACATTCAACTCGGCCTGGAGCGCATTCTTGCCAACGGGCAGGAGCCGCCGGCGCTGGACCTGCGAGGAATCGCCCCTACGGAGATGGAGGGAACAAACCTTCGCGGCACTTTCGAATTCAACCTGGATCGGTTTGCCCAACGGATCATGCCGAGTTCGGCAAGGGCTGCGGATGATCGTTTGCTGCGGCAGGCTAAGCCATTGGCATGATGAATATGCCTTTTCGGCCATCTCAGACTACAACAACAGCACATTTATGCCGTGGTATGGCTCGCCGGTCTTGGCGTTGATGGGTAGGCCGGTGGCCTTACCGCCTGTCCAGCGGGGGCCTGCACTCGCTGTGCCGCGCTCCAGCAGCGTAATGATTTTGTCGGTGATGACTTGTCGAATGTCCATTTAAGCCCCGTGAAGTTGAGTTCGAGGGCTTACTGATTACCCTCTCTCTCTCTGACCTGGCGCATCCCCCATGGGGACGGGATAGGGTGGTTTTTGGACGTTAGAAAATGGACTGTTTAGCCCGCTGTCTTTATCACCCCCACCAAATCCCCGCATATCTGTTCGGGCGTTTGCGTACGGGTGCTGGGCTAAACAGTCTGTTTGGGATGTGTCTGTGCGTGCCAAGCGCACGAAATTTGCGTGACGTAAAGCTAGCGTGATAGTTTCAGCCTGGTTCGCTAGAGGTGGTCTGCAGCCTGTCTTGCCGTTGAAAAAGCTAGAATGACGCTTAGGCGTAACAGCCTCCGTCTTCACCTCCCTGAGACGGGTCTGCAAAGACTTCCAAGCCCGGCATTTGCGCTGGGCTTTTTTTCTCAACACTTACGCGTTGGGGATGGTTCCCCGGCATGCGGGATACTTTGAACACCCCCAGAATTGGGCTCCAGCGTTCGGCCCCTTTTTAGCTGTACGCTTGACCATCTGCGAAGCGCAAACCGGGCAAGCGGGTTCATTTTGGGCGGTCGCCGTCGAGGTCTTGGGTGGTGCGTCCTTTGGCCGGGCAGCAAGTGATTGCTTGGCCTGTTTGACCATGCCGAACAATCGTTGCCCGTCTACAAGCTTCACATTGCGGCCTTCGGCAAATGCCTTTGCGTCGTTGGTGTAACTGCCGGACGTAACGACAAATCCGCCAGCAGCTCCCTTGGCGGCCATAACACCGTAAAGCTCGCGCACTACGTCAACACCGACCTTAAATGCCTTCCACTGTTTGCACTGCACAAGGAACTTTTCAGCGCCCTTGGTGAGGACCAAGTCAACGCCGCCATCAGGCCCGCCGCCGCCGGTTTCGGAAACCTTGTAGCCTTGAAGGCGAAACGCTTCACCAACCAGAATCTCGAACTCGCGCCACGACATACCATCCAGCGAGTCAGCCCCTTTTGCGTTTGCAACATCAGCAACGAGGGACTGGCGTTGACGCCTTTTCCATGCCGACATCGCGGCACCTGCTAAACAAATCAGAGGTACCAGATATTGGCCGATAGATGCAAGTCCGGTCACCATGGCACGAACTGCGAATCCCGCCATTTGTCCCGGCTGAACCGCTGCAGGTGCAGCGGGCGCGGCCATTCGATGCAGAACCACGTAACTTACCAACGCTAAAGCAACGCCCACCCACCAAGGCATCAACGCCACCAGCCCGAGCAAATCCTCTACCGGACTCGATTTCTTTCTTGCCACAATCCACTCCCTATCATTTCATCGTTGTCGTTAACGGTGGTCGAAATTGCCACCTGGCCATTGACAATGATAGTGCTGGATGGACTAGACAGTAATTCCTATACGGGAAATTACCTCTGGAGCCCTCATGAAAATTTCAAGCACCGAATTGACCAGCATGTTGTCGGTCAAGCCCGCATCGGCGCAGGCAACTGTCAGCGCAAAGCGCAGTGCTCAAGTCAAGCGGTGCGGGCGTGACGTGGCGCGAGTGAAAGAACTCAATTGCATGGCAGCGGTCGCAAAATTTGGACATTTGCGCATCATCGAATTGGCGCGGGCAGTATGGCCGACCGCCAAATTTGGTGAGCAGGTCGCGGGTCGAACGGTGCAACGACTGGTCGAGCAAGGGCTGCTGCTGGAGCGCAGAAATGCACTTGGCTCAAGAAGCCTATGCCTGACACGTGTGGGGCAGGCCTGCCCAGTCAAAGCAAAGCGGTTGCCGCACCGTGGTTAGTGCGACCCAGTTGCCATTACCGGGTTGTAGTTACCCGCAATCGTGGGGCGCGATAGGCATCAGCGCCCAGCATCGACCCAACGGCCACCGTCTTGGGTGCGGGCTCGGCCCAGCGCGACAAGGGCATCCAAGATGGTCGGCAGGCGTTCACGCCATCGCCCACGGCTGGTAAAGTGTGCAGCCAGACCGTCAAGGTCGAGGCTTGTCCCGGCGTCGGCCAGCACGTCGGCCACGGCCTTGATTTGGTCGGCCAATCCGGTAGGCCATGGTTTAGGTGCAATGGCCGCCACCGCTGCCGATGGTGCAGTCTCGTCGTCGCCAGCATCAACCTTGGCATTCCCATCGATGGCCGACTGTTCGCCCTGCCCAGTGCCGCGCTGAAAATCGGGACGCAACCACCGAACCTTGCCCGTTGCTTCCTCGTTGACCCGCTTGGTGTTCAGGTCCACCAGTCGCAACAGCAGTGCATCGGTATCGGCGGGCAATGACAGGTCGCCCCAGCGCCCTGACGTACATCAGCATGAGCTCCGGCGTGTAGCCTTCACCATAGTCTGCCTCGCTGCCGACTTTCGCCACGTGTGCCACGTCAACTGCCCGCGTGGTCTTGTGGCCTGTGTATTGCTGCCCAAGTCCAGCAGGCCATTGATTGCCTGGGGTCTGCACATTCCTTATGCGGTCCTCAAGCTGGTGCCTATACCCGTGATTGCCCAGGCCTTTGCCGATATCCTAGTCATTATTGATAGATGACGCCCTGTGCTGGGTAGTCAGCTTCCAGCCCGTCAGCGACGGCTAACATCACCGCCCAAAACTTTCAAAAAATGAACGGCGGGAATGGAGCGCCGCCAATCTCAGTTCAGCCGCGATAGCGGTCTTACAAATCCCAAAATTGATTAGTGCATAAGTAGTTGCATAGCTAATCAAATTCGAGTATGCTACCGGTAATGTTTGACCATTGCCTATATTTCAACACCACAGCTTTGGCCCGTCGCCTTGAGCGCGAATGGACTGAAGCATTTGCCATGTTTGGGTTGTCACCGCCACAAGCGTTCATGCTGCGGGTGATACTTGCTAAGCCTGGATTGCTTCAGCGCGAACTTGCAGATGAACTCTCCATAGCCAGACCTACTGCAACTCGCGCTCTGGATTTCCTGCAAACCAAGGGGCTAATTGAGCGACATGGGCGCGATGATGATGGACGAGAAGTTTGTATACAACCCACAAAGGATGCCATTGCAATCCATGCTGCACTGAATAAGGCAAGCGGGACAGTGACCAGCAAGCTCAAAAGCCTTCTGGGAGACGCTGAATTTGGAGAAACGGTGTCGAAGATTCGTGGTGTTCGCTCAGCCCTTGAATGAGCGTATTTTTTTGATTAAATAGTTGCATGGCTAACCAAAGGAACACATATGCCAATCTTGAATGTAAAAGTCAGCGGTCAGCGGTCAGCGGTCAAAGGAGATGACAAAGAGTATTTCGAAAATCCTCTTGGAGCTCACCAGCAGAATTCTGCACAAGGACCCGGAAGTCACCGCGATAGCCATTGAGTACGTCAACCCGGAAGACTGGATTGTTGCGGGCAAGTCGTTGGCGGAGCATGGCAAGAGCAGCATCTACTTTGACATTAAAGTAACCGACGAAACCAACACCAAGGCTGAAAAAGCACAGTACATCCGAGAGGCGTATGATGCCTTTTCGATGCTGCTAGGTGACTTGCACAATGAAAGTTACATCTATGTGCAGGATGTGAGGGCTACGTCCTATGGGTTCAGCGGACTCACTCAGGAGTACCGCTATCACCACGCGTGACAACTTGATTTAGGTGACCGCTTCCAGTTGCTGATTGCAGTCGTTCGCCTTCTGCGAAAATCGGTGTGATGCCACATTTAGAATTTTTCCCAATATGACAAGTATCAATCTACCAAATCGAGCAGCAGGGTTGGCTACAACATGGCACTCAACCATCATCGGCCAAGCCGCAGGTGCCAACGTAAAAGTGTTACGAATGGATGGCTCCGTTTACCCGGACGAAGTGCACGAATTTGATGAAGCACTGTTGGTGATTGATGGGCAGATGAACCTTGATATTGCCGGTGAAATAACTTCCGTTCGTGCCGGTGAAGTTTTTATTGTTCCAGCGGGAATTGCTCATGGCGTGGCGGCAGGAAGTAACGGTACCCTAGTCATTATTGATAGATGACGCCCTGTGCTGGGTAGTCCGCTTCCAGCCCATCAGAGACGCTCCCGGCCGCAATCCCAGCGATGCGTGACGCTACAGTAAGCGCCACCTAAATCCCGCCCCCACGAACTCCCGAAGCTGTGTTAGATCCGTCTTGGCATAGGCCGCCGTGGTCTGGACAGAGGTATGTCCGAGCAACGCTTGCGCTGCTGGAAGCGGTAGGCGTTCAGATCCAGCGCAATTCGTCAGGGTGCCAAGTGGCCTTAGCCTGACTGCCAGCGGCGGCGACCTGAGTCGGTGGCCATAGCAGGTCATCCAGCAGCGCGACGTTGTCGCCTAGGCTGGCGGCTTCGATGCGGTTCTTGTTCAGGAAGGCCTGCCACTGGCGCAGCTTGGCTGCGTCTTCGCTGAACTGCTTGGTCAGTGCCAAGGGCCGTTCGGTGGGCAGGGCGGTCTGGCGTCGGGCAAATGTGGCGGCGATGGCTGTGGCAAGTGTGGCACCTTCCAGTTCCGTGCGCCGTGCAATCACCGCGAGGTCGAAGAAGTCCTTCATGCGGCTGTTCGCCTGCCCCAGCATCACCATGGCCTGGTACTTCTCGGCGATCACGGTGTAGACCGGATAGACCCGCAGCGTTGGAGCCGGGACGTCACCCAGCAAGGTGGGATAGGCCACCGTCTGCGACCCCGGCGTGACAGCATCACCGAAGCCCACGTCGATCTGCAGCGCGCAGCGTGCGGAACCTATGCGTGCCACCAGTGTGATGCGGGTTCCACCGTAGGTGTTGTCTTCCCGAATGGCATCGGCCTTCACAGACTCGGGGTCAAACACGATGCCGTCGCCCAGGTCCATGGCGGCGATTTCGCGGAAGGTTGCGATCAGGTTCGCCTCATCGTCGGGGCCGAAGCCAAGCAAGTCGGCATCCCTGGTCGACCGGTGCGGGGTGTCGTACCAGATTGCAAAGAGGAGGGCACCCTTGAGCAAGAAGCGGTCGGCATGCGGTGAAATGCTGACGCGAGCCAGCAGCCGCTCCATGCCGAAGCGGTTGAGCAGCAGGTAGTAGTCGTCGCCACGGAGCTTGGCGAGGGTCTGCAGTCGAGCCAGGATCGACGGCGGAGAGGTTGCCGGTCATTGCGTCACTGCCTCCAGGTAGGGCTGCATGACACGTTCTACGCGGTTGATCTTGGCGAAGTGGCTCAGCTCGGGCACGGTGACCTTGCGGCTGCGCCAAGCATCTTTTAGTGCCTCCAGAGCTACGTCCAGGCCGATCTTGTCGCGGAATTTGAAGCAGTCGGTCACCGTCTTGGCGGCGCTGTACACCCGGATGGGGGCGCCATGGCCGGTCACGGTCTGGATACCGTCGTTGTATGCGGCACCGCGCAGGCGCGTGATGCGCAGCGTGGGGTAGCTCAGCGCCGGGGTTTGTGTTGCCTCTGGCAGCGCGATCCACACTTCGTGCGGCAGTTGGGTGCCGATCTCATGAAATTGCAGCGCGCTCAGCAGACACAGCACGGCTTTGGGCACACGCTGGCAGACCTCAATCAGCGTCTGGTGCTCTGTGACTTCGGCGTCAGGCAGTCCGTACAAGCCACGGGCGAACCGTTGCAGCTTGCCAGCTTGGTGCAACCGGATCAGCAGCTGTGGCGACCAGCCGTGCTCGCGTACATCCGCCGCGCGCAGCACGCGCCGGTGCCGGGCCAGTTCGAGGATGTGGTCAGACTGGTTCATGAGTGGGAGTTTAATATCCGCATTACTTTTATTCAAGTGATGCGAAGTTTAATCTGTCACGTACCGCAGCTTCACACTTCGCCAGTCCTGCGCATGGCCGCCGTGGCGGCGAGGTAGCAGCAATGCCTGAGTGAACTTAGGCAGTAGAAGCAGCAGGTCGAATTTTGTTACGATTAACGTTAAGCGATGCTAGAATCAACGAAAATCGACGTAGCAAAGAGAGTTATCCAAACATGCCAGACATGATCAAAGAGATTACTTTGCGAGAGCTGGTAAAAGCCAGCTCAATCAATTCGGTCATGTTGGTCGGGAAGACTGGCGGTTATGTTGTCCAGGTTAAATATGGAAACACTAAGAGCATTTTGGCCACGACTAGGGGCGAGGTGCGATTGTTTTCTCTGGAGAGTGCTGGCAAGTTTCTCCGAGCTATTGGTTTGCCTGTTTTCCAAGTAGATGCAACTCACTTTGAATCTGGGCTAATTCGCAAGTCGCGGCCAGATCGAGCTGAGGCATTGCGAAATACGCGAACTGTTCTGCGACAAGCTAACTTAATCGCATGACAAATTATTTCAAGTCGGCAGTGAGGGTGCGTCAACACCAGCACTGCCTAACCGCAACCCACCTATTTCGGAGGTGAATTATGGCTAGTGTGATTGTCCCACGTACAGCACGTTCGAGGCGCAAAGTGCGCCCACAGTTAATCCGTCTTGACGCGGATCTAAAAGAGATGATCGGCGAGTACATTGGCTACGTGTTTGGGACGACAGGTAAACGCTACACGCCGGGCAAGTTTGCGCAAAAAGTCACTTATGACCAGCTGTCAGGAGATGGTGACGCGACCTTTGCTGTCAGGCGTGCGCTCATGTCAAAGATCGTCAAGCAGCATCCACCCAAGATGCCATCGTGGCCGTTGTACTTCAGAGGCTTTGAGTACGACATCCGGGAGACTATCTTGGACTGGGCCAAGTTTTCAGGCGCAAATGGCGCTCCAATGACAACGGGTGAGGTCGTGTGCGGCATGACATTCATGCAGATCGACGACGACGAACACTTTCGCGCGTGGCAGCTTGCCCGCAAGGCGGTGGCGCTGAATGTGCAGCCTCAAGAGGCGAATACATGAAAAACGAAATTCAACACCTCAACCAGCTTCAATCAATAGAGCTTTTCGCGGGCGCGGGAGGCCTGGGGCTTGGTTTCTCATTGAACGACGTGGGCCACAAGGCCGTCGTTGAGTGGGATCGCTACGCCTGCGACACGCTGCGAAACAACAAGCGTAAAGGCGTTGAGCCAGTGGCGCATTGGGCAGATGTGACCGAGGGCGATGTCCGCAGTTTCAGCTATGCCGGGTTCGAGGGCCTAGACCTGGTGACGGGCGGACCACCGTGCCAGCCGTTCTCTATGGGCGGCAAGGCTCGCGGCTTCCTAGATGGCCGCGACATGTTTCCTCAAGCAGTGCGTGCTGTGCGTGAAGTACGCCCGCGGGCGTTTGTCTTCGAGAACGTTCGAGGCCTGACCCGCGCGAGCTTTTATAACTACTTCAGCTATGTACAGCTTCAGCTCGAATTCCCGAACCTGACGGCCAAGCCGAAAGAGGAATGGCTTACCCACCTTGCCCGACTTGAGAAGCACAAGACCAAGGGCGGCAAGAGCGAATATCACGTTGTCGCCCGACTGGTGAACGCCGCGAACTATGGTGTTCCTCAGAAGCGCGAGCGAGTCTTTATCGTGGGCTTCAGGGCTGACATACACCGCCCGTGGACGTTCCCAACCGAGACGCACAGCCTTGATGCTCTGCTGCGTGACCAGTGGGTGACTGGCGAGTATTGGGAACGCTTGCGCGTTGCCAAGAAGAACCGCCCAGCCCAGCCGCTGCGGATGGACAAAAAGCTCGCCATGCTGCGCGATGCCGACCCAGCAACCTTGTTGCAGCCGTGGCGCACTGTGCGAGACGCGATTTCAGATCTTCCTGACCCCGAGAAGCGACCCAATGCCGAGCTGGTGCAAGCGCACCGCTTCCAGCCCGGCGCACGGACGTATCCGGGGCACACGGGAAGCCCTCTTGATGAACCCGCGAAGGCTTTGAAAGCGGGGGATCATGGTGTGCCAGGTGGTGAAAACATGCTGCGCCGTCCCGATGGCTCAGTCCGTTATTTCACCGTTCGAGAATGCGCCCGTATTCAGACCTTCCCGGACGAATTCATCTTCGCTGGTACATGGACGGAGACCATGCGCCAGCTTGGCAACGCTGTGCCGGTGAAGTTGGCTCAACGTGTTGCTGGGAGTGTCTGCGAGCAACTGCGGCAGATATAGGAACCTCAAGGACATGGCGACAAGAAGAAGACCCGCAACCCAACTCGAAACGCTACTCGCAGAGCTGCGCACGCTGGCCGAGCGCATAGCCGCTGCAGAAGCTGGCACCGACGCGCGCGCCACCAAGCGGGCCAGGTTGGCACTGGATGCCGTCACGCAGCAACTGGCGACCGTGGCCGCTGGCCTCGATCCAGTGCTGCGACCGGCTTCGATCTTCGACCCGACCGACCCGAACACGGCGGGCCGAGTTGTCGCCTTGACCCTTGTTGCGCAGGCCCGGCACCCGCTCGCGGCCATCCCTGAGTTTTACGGCGCTGGGGTGTACGCGATCTACTACCGCGGGGACTTCGCTCCCTATGCGCCGTTGGCGGACACCGATCATCCGATCTACGTCGGCAAGGCTGACCCGGACAACCAAGCGGCGAAGGATGCCGTGAGCCAGGGCACGAAGCTATCAGGGCGGCTCAATGAGCACGCCAAGAGCATCCGCAAGGCGACAACGACCCTCAGTATTGATGACTTCGAGTGTCGCTTCTTGATAGTTCAAACCGGTTTCCAGAAGTCCGCCGAGGACTACCTCATCAACTTCTTCAAGCCTATTTGGAATTCGGAGACGAAGATTTGCTTCGGCTTGGGCAAGCATGGCGACAGCTCAGAGACGCGCGGGAACAAGCGCTCGCCATGGGACACGATGCACCCAGGGCGCGAATGGGCAGATGCGAGCACCGACAATCAGAAGGCTCCCGAGCTGATCCTTTCTCAAATTGTGGGTCACTTTGCTAAACACGAGCCATATGTCGACATTCATCGAATCTTTGATCAGTTCATGACCGACATGCGGCAGCTCAACACCGAGCGGTTCTACACGCATGGACTTAGTGCTATGCCACTCGAAGGTTCAAAGGTCGAGGATCAAACGCCAAGTGAAGAGGATCTATGAGAACTATGAGAAATTGGAGGAAATATGCGTCACGAGGATAGGGAAATTAAATCAGTCAGTGACTTTCTAACAGCTCTTGACAATGTTTCTGTTGAACGGGAAGTGTTATGGTTCAGAGGACATTCAAAAAAGGAATGGAAGTTAACTCCTTCATTGGCGCGTAATGTAGAGAATCTTCCAAAAGAAACAGAGCTTATTAAGCGATTCATTCAATTGGCGGTTCCTCACTTGACAGAGGATGTTCCGAAAGACGACTGGGAATGGATTTTTTTAATGCAACATCACCGAGTGCCGACGCGGCTACTCGATTGGTCCGAATCCCCGCTTGCAGCTTTATGGTTCGCCGTTAGTTCCCCAGAAGCGGATGCTATCGAAGGTGATGCGGCTTTTTGGTGCCTCGCGCCGTTGGAGTTAAATAAAGAGGCACGTTTTCGGGGGCGCCTAGAAACTGAATTGCCAGGGTTCGGAAAAGATGACGTTCTCGATAGTTATCTACCCGATCGACAAGATCGTGGGACGGCTCAGCATCCTGTTGCTGCGACAGGTCCAAGAAACTCCAAAAGGATGGCCGCACAGCTCGGCAATTTCACGATTTCAGATCGAGGATCAGGTGCAATCGAAGATATTGGAAATAAGAAGCACGTTTGGCGTTTCATCATTCCATCTCAGGAAAAGAGGAACTTGGCCAAACAGTTGAGATTGCTCGGTATTACCGAGTTGACGCTTTTTCCTGACTTGGATCGCGTTGCTTCTATCGCGAAGGAGATTCTTCTATGAGACCATTTCGAATTACGCGTATCAGCGAACCAGAAAATAGTGCTTGGCGACTATACCGTACCCGAAAAACCATTCAAACAGACCCGGAATATCAGCGAGCTAGTGATATTTGGACAGTAGAAAAAAAACAACTTCTGATTGATACTATCCTGAACGGCTTTGATGTTCCAAAGCTGTACTTCCATAAATTTCCAACATCATTGGTTATTGATGATCAGCAATTCGAATATGCCATCATAGACGGGAAGCAGCGATTGGAGGCTATATGGGAGTTCATTGATGGAAGTTTTTCACTTTCATTGGACTTCGAATGCCTGTGGGACCCTTTGCTTATTGCAAAGGGTATGACCTACTCAGAGCTTGGCAAAAACTTTCCAGACCTACGCAATGCCATAGATAGCTATGGACTGACGGTTGTGTGCATAGAAACAGCTGACTTAGAGATTATCGAGGATATGTTCTCGAGATTAAATGAGGCCGTTCCCTTAAGCGCTGCTGAAAAGCGCAACGCCAAAGGTGGACCGATTCCCGGTGCAATAAAGCAGTTGACCTCTTTACCATTCTTCCAGGCCAAAGTACCCTTTGGAAATAGTAGATATAGACATTACGATTTGGCTGTAAAATTTTTGATGTGTGCAGAATACGGCAAGGTATTGGAAACCAAGAAAAATACACTTGATCGTTATGTAAATGATTGGGCACTAAAGGCCGCTCGCGAAGCTGAATTGCCTTTTTTTATATTGGCCAGTACCATCCTCAATGATATGGCATTGGTTTTTACTGATCGAGATCGACTATTGCGGCAAGTTGGTGCCGTTACTCTATATTTTCACTTGTTTCGTTTGGCGCGTAACCAAGGATGGGTGGCAGAAATCCAACGTCACTTGCTTGATCAGTTTGAGGTGAAGCGTGAGGAAAATAGAACTCTCGTCGCAATTGGAGAAAATGGAAGTCCTGAATTGATTGAGTTTGATCGCTATGCTCAGTCCTCGAACGATTCTTACGCAGTGCGGATTAGGCTTCGGATATTGTTAAAGATGGTTTTCGGCCGGGAAGTCATGGTGGAGAATTTATAGGTGGTCTGATTCGTCCATTTTGTACGTTTGTCATTCCAAATTCGGAGGCAGAGGGAGCAGCATCCGTCAAAGCGATAGCTGCCATAAGAATTTAAAAGGAAAAGGGAGAAAATATGAAGTTACGGGTAATTCAGATTCACAACTTTCGTTCTGTGCTGGACGCCGAGATTGAAGCGCATGACTACATGTTGCTGGTCGGCGCGAACAACGCGGGCAAAAGCACGATCCTCAATGCGCTGCGCGTGTTTTACGACGACGCCAAGTGGACGGCCGAAGACTTTCCCAAAGCGGGGGCAGCAGACAACGAGTCATGGGTACAACTCAAGTTTCACCTTGACAATGACGAGTGGGCCGGCCTCGCCGATGAGTACAAGGAAGGCGTAGTCGACCATAGCCTAACCGTTCGCCGCTACTTCAAGTCCGACGACAAGGCCCGAGTTCAGAAAGATCAAAGCAATATCTTCGGCGTAACCAATGGGCAGCTCAGTGCTGCCCTATTCTATGGCGCGAAGAATGTAGGAACTGCTAAGGTCGGGCAGGTGCTCTACGTGCCGGCACTGACCACACCAGCCGAACAGACGAAGATGAGCGGCCCTTCACCGCTTCGAAACATGCTTAACTTCCTGTTGAAAAAGGTGGTGTCCAAGAGTGATGCCTATAAGGAAATCACCACGGCGTTCGAGAAGTTGAATGTCGAGGCTCGCAAAGATGACGGGTTTCTGAGTGAAATTTCCAAACCGCTCAATACCGCGATTTCCAGCTGGAGCATCAAGATCGACCTCTCGGTGAACTCGGTCGCCCCAGAGGATATATCTAAGTCGCTGGTTAAGTTTGCGTTTGTAGATTCGTCGCTGGGCGATGTCGGCTTTGACCTTGAGCGCTATGGCCATGGATTTCAGCGTTCGGTGATCTATGAGTTGATTCGTTTGGCACCGACTTTCAAGGATGAAAAGAAGGCCGACAAAAAGGAATTCAATCCGTCGTTCAACCTTGTGCTTTTTGAGGAACCCGAGGCGTTCTTGCACCCGAGTCAACAGGAGAGCATGGCCTATCACCTTCGCCGTCTCGGAGCAGAGGAGGGGCAGCAAGTCATCATCACTACACACTC
>CANFIH010000052.1 GCA_947446855.1 Burkholderiales bacterium | reverse complement strand
GTCATGGCACAGAAAAAAGGCGGCGGCTCTACGCGAAACGGGCGCGATTCCAAGCCCAAAATGCTCGGCGTGAAAATGTATGGCGGCCAACTGATCAGCGCAGGCGCGATCATTGTTCGCCAGCGCGGCACCAAGTTCCACCCCGGAACCAATGTCGGCATCGGCAAGGATCACACCTTGTTTGCCTTGATCGAAGGCACTGTGTCCTTTGCAGTCAAGGGCGCTCTGAACAAGCACACCGTGAGCGTTACTGCAGCGTAATCTGCCGCGAAGCTCACCCAAGAACCCTGCGCTCGCCAAGCGCGGGGTTTTTGTTTTCTAAACCACAGCAAGTGGGGTCACACCATGAAGTTCGTTGACGAAGCCTATATTGACATCTCTGCTGGAGACGGCGGGGCGGGGTGCGTCTCGTTCCGGCATGAGAAGTACAAGGAATTTGGCGGCCCTAACGGCGGCGACGGCGGCCGTGGTGGTCATGTGTTTGCAGTGGCCGATTCCAACCTGAATACCCTGGTCGATTTCCGCTTTTCGCGCCGGCACGAAGCCAAGCGCGGCGAGCACGGCATGGGCTCCGACATGTTTGGCGCCGCCGGTGACGATATCACCCTGAAGATGCCGGTGGGCACCATCATCACCGACGCCGAGACCGGCGAAGTGTTGTTCGAGCTGCTTGTGCCCGGCGAAGTCATCACCATTGCCAAGGGCGGCGATGGTGGATTTGGTAACCTTCGCTTCAAGAGCGCAATCAACCGCGCTCCGCGCCAGAAGACGCCCGGTTGGCCCGGTGAGAAGCGCGAGCTCAAGCTCGAGTTGAAGGTGCTGGCCGACGTGGGTCTGCTGGGCATGCCCAATGCGGGCAAGTCCACGTTCATCACCGCCGTATCGAACGCGCGCCCGCGGATTGCTGACTATCCTTTCACTACCCTGCACCCTAATCTGGGTGTGGTGCGCGTGGCTCCCGAGCAAAGCTTTGTGGTGGCTGATTTGCCTGGCCTGATTGAAGGTGCCGCCGAAGGTGCGGGCCTGGGCCACCAGTTCCTGCGGCACCTGCAGCGCACCCGTTTGCTGCTGCACATTGTGGACATTGCGCCGTTTGATGAGGGCGTGGACACGGTCAAGCAGGCCAAAGCCATCGTCAACGAGCTGAAGAAGTATGACCCGAATTTGTACGCCAAGCCGCGCTGGCTGGTGCTTAACAAGGTGGACATGCTGCCGGTGGACGAGCGCGAAGCGATCATCAAGGACTTTATCAAGCGTTACAAGTTCAAGGGCCCGGTTTTCCAAATTTCCGCACTGACGCGCGAAGGTTGCGAGCCGCTGATCAAAGAAATTTACAAACATGTGAAAGCCCAGCAAGTTGCCGAGCAGCCGCATGTGGAAGTTGACCCCCGCTTTACCGGCGATGCCGCCGACCCCGTCAATCCTTAGCCGCACGGCGTTCAATGGCGGTCCCGGCTTGGATGTCCGGACCGCATGCCAAAGATGACCAAGAAAACCACCTCTTCCGTGCTGCGCAAGGCCAAACGCGTGGTGATCAAAGTCGGCTCCAGCCTGGTGACCAATGAAGGCCGCGGCCTCGACGAGCATGCCATTGGTGAATGGTGTCGGCAGATCGCGCACTTGATGCGTGACGGACGTGAGGTCATCATGGTCTCCAGCGGTGCCATTGCCGAAGGCATGAAGCGCCTGGGCTGGACGGTGCGGCCCAAGGCGATACAGGAATTGCAGGCCGCAGCCGCGGTGGGCCAAATGGGTTTGGCCCAGATGTATGAAACCAAGCTGCGACTCAATGAGTTGGGCAGCGCCCAGGTGCTGCTCACCCATGCCGACCTGGCCGACCGGGAGCGCTATCTGAATGCACGCTCCACCTTGCTGACCCTGCTCAAGCTGGGTGTGGTGCCGGTGATCAATGAGAACGACACCGTGGTCAACGACGAGATCAAGTTTGGTGACAACGACACCCTGGGTGCGTTGGTGGCTAACCTGGTCGATGCCGACGCGCTCATCATCCTGACCGATCAACAGGGGCTGTTCACAGCCGATCCACGCAAGGATCCTAATGCCCAGTTTGTCAGTGAGGCCAAGGCCGGCGACCCGGAACTGGAGCGCATGGCCGGTGGTGCCGGCTCCAGCATAGGCCGGGGCGGCATGTTGACCAAGATTTTGGCTGCCAAGCGCGCGGCCGGATCAGGTGCCTCGACCGTGATTGCCTGGGGTCGGGAAGCTGATGCGCTGATCCGACTGACTGCGGGGGAGTCCATAGGCACGCTGCTGGTGGCCCAAACCCAGAAGACCCAGGCGCGCAAGCAGTGGATAGCGGATCACCTGCAAATGCGAGGTGCCGTGGTGGTGGATGACGGAGCGGTCGCAAAATTGCGCGATGGCGGTAAGAGTTTGCTGCCCATCGGCATGGTCCAGGTGGACGGCGAATTTTCACGGGGCGATGTGATTGCGGTGCTGGATGCCAGTGGCACCGAGATTGCACGAGGACTGGCCAACTACGCGAGCGCCGAAGCACGCCTGATATGTCGCAAGCCATCCATCGACATTGAGCGCCTGCTGGGCTACGCGGCTGAGCCCGAAATGTTGCACCGGGACAACCTCGTCATCACCCGTTAGCGCGGCTGTTAACCAGGCTCAGTCGTATTTCGATCCTTGGCTGGGCTTGCGCCCGGCCTTCAAGGCTTTGATGATTTCCTGTTGGCTGGTTGCCAGCCGGTTTTGACAACCGCCCTGTCTGGCAAATGCTTGGGCGTGGTGGGACGGCATGTTGTCGTTCACGGCTTTCCAGGCCGGATTGCTCAGCATGGACCATTGCCCGGATGCACTCAGTCGTGCATAGGTTTTGACTTCATCGCTGATACAACGGATGCCTTCGTAAACGGCGCTGGAGCTTCCCGAGGTGTTGGTCATGACGATCACGTAGCGCACCACACCATCACTGCCCACCACAATCGTTTGCGGATCCACGCCCACCAGAACCGAGACGTGCGCCGGCATGTCCAGGGGAATCAAGCGGTCTTTGGAAAATTGCGGCGGCGCGGGTACCTGCTCTTCAGTCCAGTCCGGGTTGTCCAAACCATTGCCACTCTGCGCCAGGCAGCAGCTAGCAGACAGTGCAGTTGCAAAAAACAGGCTCAGCAGGGCAGTGGGTTTAAATTTCATAAGGTGTCTAAAGGGGTTGCATCCGATACCCCGTCACCCGACGGGGCAGGGGATGGGCTCACAGGGGTGGGCGGTTCAGTGGTCCAGGCAGCGGATTCCTGATCCCGCGCACGCTGACTACTGCGCAAATAGCGATTGCGTATTTCATTGCGCGGCAAAAAACGGGCGAGCTCGGTCAACGCCATCTCGTAGACGCCGCGCTTGAACTCCACCACGGCTTCCAGCGGAACCCAGTAGTCGTTCCAACGCCAGGCGTCAAACTCCGGATGGTCGGTCGCGCGCAGGTTCAAATTCCAGTCGTGACCGGTCAGTTGCAGCAAATACCAAATCTGCTTTTGGCCCTTGTAATGGCCGCGCGCATCGCGCCGTATGTACCTGTCTGGCACCTCATAGCGCAACCAGTCTCGGGTACGGGCAACAATAGCGACATGCTCCGGATGGAGACCCACCTCCTCATGCAATTCGCGGAACATGGCCTGCTCGGGAGTTTCACCCCGGTCAATGCCACCTTGCGGAAATTGCCAGGAGTGGGTACGTATGCGTTTGCCCCAAAATACCTGATTTTTCTGGTTGAGCAGGATGATGCCGACATTGGGGCGAAAGCCGTCCCGGTCAAGCATAATCAAACCCCAATTCTTAAACTTCGTTCATTATGCACAGCAAGTGAGGTGCATCAAGCAACGAAGTCTTCTTGCAGCCGTTGAAGTTCACTAAGTAGCGCCATGAAAGCCTCACAATTCCTTATCTCCACTCTCAAAGAAGCACCGGCCGATGCCGAAGTCGTCAGCCACAAGCTGATGATGCGTGCGGGGCTCATCAAAAAGTTGGGTGCTGGCATTTACAGCTACATGCCCATGGGCTTGCGCGTGATCCGCAAGGTGGAAGCCATCGTGCGCGAAGAGATGAACCGTGCCGGTGCCGTAGAGGTGTCCATGCCGGTGGTGCAGCCCGCCGAACTCTGGCAGGAGACCGGCCGCTTTGAAGCCATGGGCCCCGAACTGCTGCGCATCAAGGACCGTCACCAACGCGATTACGTGGTGCAACCCACTAGCGAAGAAGTGGTGACGGACATCGCGCGCCAGGAAATCAAAAGCTACAAACAGTTACCCAAAAACCTGTACCAGATCCAGACTAAATTCCGTGACGAACGCCGTCCGCGTTTCGGTCTCATGAGAGGGCGTGAGTTCACCATGAAAGACGCCTACAGCTTCGACCGCGACCAAGATGCGGCCAAGGCCAGCTACCAGATCATGGCCAAGGCTTACCGCAGGATTTTTGACCGTTTTGGTCTGGTCTACCGCGCTGTGGCTGCTGACAGTGGCGCCATTGGTGGTGATTTGTCCGAAGAATTCCAGGTGATTGCCGCGACAGGTGAAGACGCCATCGTCTATTGCCCGAACAGTGACTACGCAGCCAACATGGAAAAGGCCGAAGCCTTGGAGCCGGTCGGACCGCGCGCTGCTGCCACACAGCCCCTGGAAAAAGTGGCTACGCCCGGCATGAGCACTTGTGTGGACGTGGCCAACTACCTGAAGTTGCCGATTGAGAATTCGCTCAAGTCCCTGGTCGTGGCTACCGACGAGCGCAATGAAAAGAGCGAGATCGTCAAATCGCGCGTTTGGTTGCTCTTGATCCGCGGCGACCGCAGCATGAACGAGGTCAAGGTCGGCAAAGTGCCAGGGCTGGCGGGTTTTCGCTTTGCCTCTTTGCCCGAGATTGACGAGCACTTTGGCTGTGAGCCCGGCTACCTGGGCCCGGTTGGCTTGAAGAAGCCCTTGCGCATTGTGGTGGACCGCGAAGTGGCCCTGATGTCCGACTGGATTTGCGGCGCCAATCTGGTTGACTACCACTTGAGCGGCGTGAACTGGGGGCGCGATTTGCCAGAGCCTGACGTGATTGCCGACCTGCGCAATGTGATCGAAGGTGACTTGTCGCCAGACGGAAAAGGCGCACTGGCGATTGAGCGTGGTATCGAGGTGGGCCATGTGTTCTACCTGGGTACCAAGTACAGCCGCGCCATGAATGCCACGTTCTTGGATGTCAACGGCAAGCCGCAATTTATGGAAATGGGTTGTTACGGTATCGGCATTACCCGTTTGCCTGCCGCTGCCATTGAACAGAACCATGACGAGCGCGGCATCATCTGGCCGGATTCCCTGGCGCCATTTACTGTGGTGCTGTGCCCCATCAGCCCGGACCGTTTCCCGGACGTCAAGGCTGCTGCCGACAAGCTCTACGAAGAGTTGATGCAAGCCGGCGTGGACGTGATTCTGGACGACCGCAACGAGCGCCCCGGTGCCATGTTTGCCGATTGGGAACTCATCGGCGTGCCGCACCGCATTACCCTGGGTGACCGGGGTCTGAAAGAAGGGGTGGTCGAGTACCAGCACCGTCGCGACAAGGCAGCTACTAGCGTGCCCGTGGCTGAAATTCTGGGGCTGATTCAGGCACGCTTGAAGGGATGAACCTAAACGCGTCGGCACCAGGAATGGCCCGCCGGCGCAGCGTGCTCGCTCTGATGAGCGCTCCCGTTTGGTTGGGTTTGCCTGGCGCCGCTCGTGCCGGCGCACAAATTGAAGAACCGCTCGCAGACGCGGTGCGAAATGCACTCAGTGCAGCTGTTAGCAGTGGTGAGCCACCCGAGCCCGTGTTCGCTGATACCGACAGCCGGCTGCACTACCTGCGCTGGAAAGTGGAGATGAATACGCGTTTGGTGGCGCGCAATTCGGATCTGAAAACCCTGCAGCACCGTGACGAGTTCCTGCAAACGCTGTGGTACGACTGCAAGCGCGCCAGGCTGGATGTGGCTCTGGTGTTGGGATTGATTCAGGTGGAGAGCAATTTTCGCCAATTTGTGGTGAGTAGCGCCGGTGCCCGCGGCTACATGCAGGTCATGCCGTTCTGGACCCGCAGCATTGGCGATGGGGATGCCAACGCCCTGTTCCGGATGAAGATCAATCTGCGCTTTGGTTGCGTCATCCTGCGCCACTATTTGAACCTGGAGCGTGAGGACCCGTTTATGGCGCTGGGCCGCTACAAAGGCTCACGTGGCAAGCCGGCCTATCCCGATGCGGTGCAGGGCGCCCGGCGCCGCTGGGAGTTCGGCGCCTGAAGCCGGTGTCAGGCGTTTCAGGCGGGGTGAAGATCAGGCCGGCTTGGCGGCCAGAACCTGGGCCAGTTCGCCGGACTCATACATTTCCATCATGATGTCGGAGCCACCGATGAACTCACCCTTGATGTAGAGCTGGGGAATGGTAGGCCACTGGCTGTAGTCCTTGATGCCCTGGCGAATGCCGTCGTCTTCCAACACATTGACCGTCTTGACCGCCTTGGGATCCACGCCGCAAGCCTTCAGGATCTGGATCGCACGACCGGAAAAGCCACACTGTGGAAAGGATGCAGTGCCCTTCATGAAAAGCAGGACTTCGTTGGATTTCACCAGTTCATCAATACGTTGCTGTGCGTCGCTCATGTCATAAACCTCAAATAAGTAATACCCGATTATTTCACCTTCGCGCCAGCGCGCCGGCTGCTTAAGGCTCTTGCCGCGATAGCCGAGGGGTTTTTGCCGATAATCGAGCCTTTGCGCAACCGAACACCATGAAAATCGAAAAAAACACTGCCGTCACCCTGACCTATACCGTCTCCGATCTGTCGGGCAAGCTGCTGGAGCAAAGCCAGGAGCCCATGTCCTATCTGCACGGCGGCTACGGCAACACCTTTGCCAAAATCGAAGAGGCCCTGGAAGGGCAGGAGGACGGTTACAAGACCACCATTGAGCTGCAGCCCCAAGATGCCTTTGGCGTGCGTGACGAAGGCCTGCTGCAAACCATCCCCAAGACGCAGTTCCCGCCCGGCGTCAAGGTCGGTGGACAACTGGAAGGTCGGGATGACAGCGGCCACACGATTGTCTTTACCGTGCTGAAGATCAAGGGTGATACGGTGTACCTGGACGGAAACCACGCATTGGCCGGTAAGACCCTGCGTTTCGGGCTCACGGTGCTTGAAGTGCGGGCTGCCTCCGAAGAGGAAATTGCACATGGACACGTACACGGAGCCCACGGTCATCACCATAGATGTGCATCAACCGGCCAGTTAAAATAGCACTTTTTGTCAACTAGGACTTTTTATGATGACAGCGCAGAGGGCTTTCTTTGCCGGACTGACGATGGCAGCGATGCTGTGTCTGGCTTCGCCCGCTGCTGCGTTGCAGGCTGCAAAGGGCAAAGTCATATTGACTTTGTCGGGTCAGGTGGCGGAAAAAAATACGGCACTGACGGCGGAATTTGACTTGGCCATGTTGGAGAAGTTGCCTCAGCACAGTTTCACCACCCTGACGCCCTGGGACAAGCAGCCCATCAAATTCACCGGGCCCCTGTTGCGTGATGTGCTGGCTGCCGCCAAGGCGACCGGCACCACCATCAAGGCGGTGGCACTGAATGACTACCAGACCAGCATACCGTTGGATGATGCCCAGAAGTTTGACGTGATTCTGGCCCTCCAGATGAACGGCAAGGCGATTCCGGTCAAAACCAAAGGACCGCTTTTCATCGTCTATCCCTATGACACCGCGCCCGAGCTGCGATCCAGCGTGTACTACGAGCGTTCGGCCTGGCAGCTCAAGTCCCTGACCATCGAATAGGATGCCCGTCCGTACCAACAATCAACGCTATCTGCTCTGGCTGGCGTTGGGTACGGCAGCGATGGCACTGGCGGTTGCTTCTCTGCTGGTGTTTGAGCTGGCCCAGAAGCGGGCCATTGATCAAGGTACAGCGATCCGGTCCGATTCACTCACTGCGTTGGCATTTCAGTTTGAGCGTGAATTTTTGCGTCTGCGCCAGTCGCTGAGTGAGAGCCTGGTTGCCGGGCAAGCGCCGGATGCCGATGCCTTGTCTCTGCGTTATGACATTTTCCTCAGTCGTTTGACCTTGCTGCGTGAAAGTCCCAGCGTGTCCCTTCTGATGGCGCGGGAGGAGTACCTCAAGGTCATTCCACGCTTGGAACCCCTGGTGGTGGAAATGGATCAGGTCCTTTCTGCCGACCCAATCCCGCGCGAAAAGATTCCGAAAATTCTATCCGAACTGAACGACTTGGGCATCGACGTTCAAGCCCTGACCCAGGCTGCCAACTCGGAAGTCGCGCGCATGCTGGAGCGCCAGAGTGAGACCATGGGTCAGCAAAACGAGCTCATCATTTGGCTGACGGTGGCGCAACTGGTGCTGCTGATCTTCGCTTCGGGCGCACTGTTGGTGCGCCAGAAGCGCCTGGAAGCCGAGCGAATCGCGCTGGAAAAAATGACCGAAGACCTGCGCGACGCGCACTTCCGTGCGGAAGCAGCAAACCGTGGCAAGAGCCAGTTTCTGGCCAATATGAGCCACGAACTGCGTACCCCGTTTAACGGATTGATGGGCATGCTGGGCCTGCTGCAGAGCACATCACCCAGCCCCCAGCAGGCAGATTACATCCAGACCGCACAGGATTCAGCCAGTCACCTGCTGACTCTGTTGAATGACATTCTGGATTTGTCGGCGCTGGAATCCGGCAAGATGACCCTTAAGCCCGCCGCCATGCAAGTGCGGCATTTGCTTGGCGATGTGAATGCACTGATGCAGCCGCTGGCAAAGGACAAGGGACTGGAGTTTCAGATGCAGTTGCCGGACGCCGCGTTGCCAACCTTGTACGCAGATGCAACCCGGGTCAAGCAAATCCTGTTCAATCTGGTGAGCAATGCCATCAAGTTCACCCAAACCGGAAGCGTGCGCCTGACAGTGTCCGAGCATTTCCGCGGCGCAGATGCCGTGGAAATCCGATTCAACGTGCAAGACACCGGAATTGGCATGGATGCCACGGTGCTGGCGCGCCTGTTTCAGCGGTTTTACCAGGTTGAAGAAAGCAGCACCCGGCACTACGGTGGAACCGGTCTGGGACTGGAAATTTCGCAATCCCTGGCCCGCATGATGCAAGGCGAAATCACGGTCACCAGCGTGTTGAATATCGGATCCACTTTTACCGCCACGCTGTTGTTGCCGATTTACCAGGCCGCGGTAGCGGAGCCATCCAGGGCAGTCGCGCCTGCGGTGGGCCAGCAAAGCACTCCCAGCATGATGGCGGAGGTGCAGGCGATGCGTGTTCTGGTGGTGGAAGACCACCCGATTAACCAGAAACTGGTGGGCGTGTTGCTCACGCGCATGGGGTGCGTGGTCAGCTTTTGTGAGAACGGGCAGCTGGCTGTCGATGAAGTTCAGCACAAGCCATTTGAACTGATTTTGATGGACGTCAACATGCCCGTGCTGGACGGACTGACCGCCACGCGGCGCATCCGTGCATTGCCGGGCAATGAATCGCAAACCCCCATAGTGGTCGTAACGGCCGATGTGATGAATGAAGCCAAAGAACAGTCGCTGGCAGCGGGCGCCAACGACTTCATCAGCAAGCCCCTGCAAATCCATTTGTTGCGGGAAGTGGTCAAACGGTACGCCGCCGGCAAGGCTGTGGTGTTTACTTGAGTATTGCTGAAATTTGGATTTTTTCGGCAATAAAATTTCAATAAACGACGACAAAGTCACTTACTAGCAATAGTCTGCCGGCCTTGAGGGCATACCATACTCTGCATAGCTTCTCTTTCGGAAGCCAAGGAGTGTTTCCCGTGTTAGCCCAGCCCGCCACCAAATACCGCGCCTTTCCAGGCATCCAACTGACCGACCGCCAATGGCCCGCACGCACCCTGACGGCCGCGCCCCTGTGGATGAGCAGCGATTTACGCGACGGGAACCAGTCCCTGTTTGAGCCCATGAACGGCGAGCGCAAGATGCGCATGTTTCGCACCCTGTGCCAGGTCGGCTTCAAGCAAATCGAAGTGGCCTTTCCCAGCGCCTCGCAAACCGAGTTTGATTTTGTGCGCGGTTTGATCGAAGGAGGCCACATCCCGCAGGACGTCACCATCGAGGTGCTGACCCAGTCGCGCGAGCACCTGATTCGCCGCACCATGGAGTCGCTCAAGGGCGCACGCCGCGCCATCGTGCACGTCTACAACGCCACTGCACCGGTGTTCCGCGAAGTCGTGTTCGGCATGCAAAAGGCCGAGATCGTGGAACTCGCCTTGCAGGCGGTGCGCCTGATCAAGCAACTTGCTGCTGAGCAACCGGAAACCGTCTTCACGCTGGAATACAGCCCCGAGGTGTTCAGCAGCACCGAGCCCGAATTTGCGCTGGAAATCTGCAACGCCGTCACGGCCGAGTGGGGCGCCACGCCTGCCAACAAGGTGATCCTGAACTTGCCCGCTACGGTGGAAGGCGCCACGCCCAACGTCTATGCCGACCAGATCGAGTGGATGCACCGCAACCTGGCGCGGCGCGACAGCATCATCCTCAGCCTGCACCCGCACAACGACCGCGGTACGGCAGTCGCCGCGGCAGAACTTGGCCTGCTGGCCGGCGCTGATCGTGTAGAGGGCTGCCTGTTTGGCAATGGTGAGCGCACGGGCAATGTGGACATCGTCACGCTGGCGCTGAATCTCTACACCCAAGGCGTTGCGCCGGGCTTGGATTTCTCCGACATCAACGCCGTGGCCCGCACCGTGGAATATTGCAACCAGTTGCCCATCCACCCGCGCCACCCCTATGTGGGTGATCTGGTATTTACCGCCTTCAGCGGCTCGCACCAGGACGCCATCAAAAAAGGCTTGGCTGCGCAAAAGCCCGACACCATCTGGGATGTGCCTTACATGCCCATTGATCCGGCCGATCTGGGACGCAGTTACGACTCGGTGATTCGTGTCAACAGCCAGAGCGGCAAGGGCGGCGTGGCCTATCTGTTGGAAGTGGAGTACGGCGTGGTCATGCCACGGCGACTGCAGGTGGAGTTCTCCGGCGAAGTGCAAAGGTATACCGATGCCCACGGTGGCGAGATGACCGCGCTGGACATCTGGAAGCTGTTTGACACTACCTATCTGCATGCGGCGGATGCCAGCGTGTCCTACCTAGGCCATCATCTGTTTGAAGGCGAAACCCGAGACAAAAAACAGGTGCAGGGTATCGAACTGCACCTGGAGGTGGATGGCCGCGTCGTGCATCTCAAGGGCCAGGGCAATGGTCCGATTGATGCGGCCGTGCACGCACTGCAAAGTGCAGGTGTCACGGTGCAAGTGCGCAGCTTTGAAGAGCGCTCTACCAAGGCCAGCCAACACGCCGGAGACGCGCAGGCCTGTGCCTTTCTGGAACTTGCCGCACAGGGCGATAGTACCGAGCGCTATGGCGTGGGACTTGACGGCAACATTGTCACCGCCTCGCTGCAGGCACTGATCAGCGGGGTGAACCGGCTGGGCTTGCAACTTGCCCTGCAGAGCGTTGAACTAGAAGACCTTGCCGCGTGATTTCGCACATCAACATCGGCATTTCCGATTTCGACCGCGCTTTCGCCTTTTATGCGAAGGTGTTGCCGGAATTGGGGCTGGTGTTGAAGTTCAAGCCTTCTTCAGAAAACACGCCTTCAGCATAAAGCTGCCGCCGTCCATTTTGCAGTCCACCTCGTGGTCGCCGCCAACCAGGCGGATGCTCTTGACCTTGGTTCCCATCTTCAGCACGGTGGAGCTGCCTTTGACCTTCAGATCCTTGATCAATACGACCGCGTCGCCGTCTTGCAGCACCTGGCCGTTGGAGTCTTTGACGACGGCGTCGGCATCGTCGTCCGCTGCGCTTGCTTCGGCCTGCGGCCACTCAAAACCGCAATCGCCGCACACAAAGTTGCTGCCGTCAGGGTAGGTATTTTCCAATGTGCATTGGGGGCAGGCGGGGGAGGTGCTCATGGTTTTCTTCCTTGGGTTCAATCGGGATGTGGGGTGTGGTCCGGCCATTGGCCGCCGCTGCAGCGTTCAATGCCGGCCAGGTCGCGACGCGACTGCACCTGCGTAAAGCCGGCTTCCTGCAGCAGGGTGCGTACGGCAGCGGCCTGGTCGTAGCCATGCTCCAGCAGTAGCCAGCCACCGGCTTGCAGATGCGACCGTGCCTGCTGGACGATGCGGCGGATGTCGTCCAGCCCATCGGCGCCGCTGGCCAGGGCTTGCAACGGCTCGTGCGTGAGTGCGGCCAGGTGCGCGTCCTCTGCGGCGATATAGGGCGGGTTGGACACAATGAGGGCGAAGGTTTGCTGCACGCCCTGCAGCCAGGCACCCTGGTGAAATTCCACCGGCAACGCCAACCGTGTGGCATTGGCGCCTGCCACAGCCAGTGCATCGGTGCTGTAGTCCAGCGCATGTACCTGCCAGTGCGGGCGGCTGTGCTTGAGTGCCAGTGCAATGGCGCCGCTGCCGGTGCCCAGGTCGATGAGCGCGGGGGGGATCGCGGGCCCGGCTTGTGTCCACGTATCCATACATTCCAGCGCCCAGTCGACCAGCGTTTCTGTATCCGCACGCGGATCCAGCACCCGGGCGTCCACCGCCAGGTTCAGGCCGTAAAACTCTTTGAATCCGGTGATATAGGCCAGTGGCTCGCCCAAGGCGCGGCGTTGCGTCAGGCTTTCAAACCGGGTTTGCGCGTCGGCGCGCAGGGCATCATCGCCGTGCGCCAGCAACCATGCCCGTTCGCTGCCGGAGCGGCCCACGGCATGCAGCAGTAGCCGTTGTGCATCCAGCCGTTCCAGACCCAGAGACTGAGCCTGGCGGATGGCCTGGTCCAAGGTCATCTGGCCTCCGCGGCTGCGATGCCGGTCCAAGCCGCACTTCCGATTGGCACAGCAGATGGGCTGCTGAGCGCCCGTGGCGTGGTGTCAGGCATTGAGTTCCAGCGCTGCCATCTGCTGCGCCGCTTCGTAGGCCTGCAGTGCCTCGATCACATCGCCCAGGTCACCTTCCATGATGCCCAGCAACTTGTACAGGGTCAGGTTGATGCGGTGGTCGGAGAGGCGGCCTTGCGGGAAGTTGTAGGTGCGGATGCGGTCGCTGCGGTCGCCGCTGCCGACCAGGCTCTTGCGTTCGGCGGCGTCTTTGGCGGCGCGCTCGGAGCGGTCTTTTTCATGGATGCGGGCGGTCAAGACTTTGAGCGCCTGGGCCTTGTTGCTGTGCTGGCTGCGCCCGTCCTGGCATTCGGCCACGATGCCGGTGGGCAGGTGGGTAATGCGCACGGCTGAGTCGGTCTTGTTGATGTGCTGACCGCCGGCGCCGCTGGCACGGTAGGTGTCAATGCGCAAATCAGACGGGTTGATCTTGATGGCCTCGGCCTCGTCCTGCTCTGCCAGCACGGCCACGGTACAGGCGCTGGTGTGAATGCGACCCTGGGTTTCGGTGGCCGGCACGCGTTGCACGCGGTGGCCACCACTCTCAAACTTCAGCATGCCGTAGGCACCGCAGGGGCCGGCGCTGGTTTGCGTGGTGCCTTCGATGCGCAGCACCACTTCCTTGTAGCCGCCCAGCTCGCTCTCTGACGCACTCATGATCTCGGTCTTGAAACCGGCGGCATCACAAAAGCGCGTGTACATGCGCGCCAAGTCGGCGGCAAACAGGGCCGACTCGTCGCCGCCGGTGCCGGCGCGGATTTCCACAAACGCCGGGCGCGCGTCGTCCGGGTCCTTGGGCAGCAGCATGCGCTGCAGCTCCAGTTCCAGTTGCGCCAGCTCAGCGGTCGCGCTGTCGATTTCTTCCTGTGCCATGGCCGACATCTCTGCGTCATCGGCAGAACTGCTCAGCATCTCCTGGCCGGCGGCCAGATCAGCCTCGCGCTGCTGGTAGCGCGCCCAGCGGCTGGCAACAGAGCCCACCTCGGTGTGCTCGCGCGACAAGGCCAGGAATTGCTTCATGTCCTGCATGATGTCTTCGCGCGAGAGCAGGAATTCCAGCTCTCCCAGGCGGTCGGCAAAGCGGGCTAGTTGTTGGCGCAGGAATGGTTTCATGGGGCTACGGATGCAAAGGGATCGGAAGATCTGTCCGTGTGATGCGAACAGTGCGGCGGCAGGCAGGGCCGCTAACGTTCGTTGCGCAGGAAGAAATGCTGGATGGCGTTGCTGGCACGTTCACGCGCCTGCACATCGCTGTTACGCAGCTCCGCCATGGCACCGTGCAGCATCTTCTGTGTCAGCCCACGGGCCAGGGCTTCCAGGGCTGCATCGACATCACCATCCCGTGCCAGCATCTTGCGGGCACGCGCTACCTCGGTGGTGCGCCATTGCTCGGCCTGGGCGTTGAGTTGCTGGATCAGGGGCACCGCGTTGCGCTGCTCAATCCAGTGCATAAAGCTTTGCACCCCGGCGTCGACAATCGCCTCGGCTTGCGCCACGGCGGCCTGGCGGCTGGCCTGGGCGGTTTGCACCACGCTGGCCAGATCATCCACGGTGTACAGGTACACATCGCCCAGCGCCTTGACTTCGGGCTCGATGTCGCGCGGCACAGCCAGATCGACCATGAACATGGGGCGGTGCCGGCGCTTCTTTAACGCACGCTCTACGGCACCCAGGCCGATGATGGGCAGGGTGCTGGCGGTGCAACTGATGACCGCATCGAACTCGTGCAGGCGGTCGGGCAGGTCGCTTAGGCGCATCACCTCGGCGCCAAAGCGCACAGCCAGTTTCTCGCCGCGCTCGAAGGTGCGGTTGGCAATGGCAATGGATTTGGGGTTCTTGGCTGCAAAGTGGGTGGCGCAGAGCTCAATCATCTCGCCCGCACCCACAAACAGCACTTTGACCTGGGCCAGGTCTTCAAACAGCTGGGAGGACAGGCGCACGGCAGCCGCTGCCATGCTGATGGAATGGGCGCCGATTTCGGTGGAGGTGCGCACGTCCTTGGCGACGGCAAACGAGCGCTGGAACAGCTGCGACAGCGTAGTGCCCAGGGCACCGGCGGCTTCCGCCGCGCGCACCGCGTCTTTGATCTGCCCCAGGATTTGTGGCTCGCCCAACACCATGGAGTCCAGCCCGCTGGCCACACGGAAAGCGTGGCGGGCGACATCATCGCCTTCGAGGTGGTAGGTGTGGTTGCGCAATTCCTGGGTGGACACGCCGCCGCTTTGTGCCAGCCAGGCCAGTGTTTGCTCCATTCCGGCCTCGTCGCCGGCGCAATAAATTTCGGTGCGGTTGCAGGTGGAAACAATGGCCGCTTCGGGGTTGCGGTTGAGCGAGTCACGCAGGGCCTGCAGGTGTGGCTCGATCTTGTCCATGGCGAACGCAAACCGCCCACGCATATCCAGCGGTGCGGTGGTGTGGTTGATTCCTAATGCCCAGACTGCCATATGTTTAGTGGTGGATTATAAAATCCTGTTCATCCCTGTACCCAAGAGGTCCGTTTTTTAACGGACCTTACCCCGCACCATGAGCCTTATCGGCCTGTTAGACCATCTGCTGAATTTCATTGCACCGGCTGTTGTGGTGGGCCTTTTGGTGGCCACCCTGGCGCCGATGTTGCTCAAGAAAGCGCGGCCCAATCATAGCTGGCTCATCCAGAGCGCTATAAATTCCGTAGCTTGCGCAGTCGTGTTGCTGGCTGGCCTGGTGTTTTTTGGCCGCGACGGCAAGATGGCGACCTATGCTGCCATGGTGCTGGCTTGTGCCAGCAGCCAGTGGCTCGCCGGCAAGGCCTGGCGCGCTTGAGTGCATCGTAGTCCGGCATGGCGATCCGATTTATTCCGGCCGAAGCGCGACACCTGCAGGGCTTGCAGGCTTTTATTCTTGAGCACGGTGCCAATGTCTGGAACTGGCTGCCGGTGGCTGGCATAGAGGCGCACCTGCGCGACATTGCCGATGGAGAGGTGTATGCGCTGCTGGCTATGGACGCTGACCAATGGCTGGGCGTCGTCACCTTTTGCAGCACACAGGATTTTGTCCGTTACCAGCCTGCAGAGCGCCAAGGCATCGCCCACGGCTATATCTGCGAGGCTGTTGTGCGGCGCGATCAAGCCGGGCGTGGTCTGGGCACGCAACTGCTGCTACAGGCCGCAGCCAACTTGCAAGCCCAGGGTTTGCTTGAAATCTACATCGACCGGCATGAAGAAAACGTGGCTTCCGCCGGCATGATGCGCAAAGCCGGTTTTGTGGAGTTGGAGACCTTCGCTGAGCCGGAACGCCGGCCACATGGCTCGGGGCGCACCACGGTGTGCCGGCTGCTGGTGTAAGTTCCGTCCCCGCTGCCTGGACACGGCGGTGGGCGCGCACAGCGCGTGAATTCACGATATGGGGCTGCCGGGCACATCGGGTTTGGGTGCCTCTTGCCCCACATATTCCAAAATATCCCCGGGCTGGCAGTTGAGCACGGCGCAGATGCGCTCCAGTGTGTCAAAGCGCACGCCCTTGACCTTGCCGGACTTGAGCAGCGAAATGTTCTGCTCGGTAATGCCCACCAGCGGCGCCAGATCGCGCGAGCGCATTTTGCGCCGGGCCAGCATTACGTCCAGGTTCACAACAATGGGCATCAGACAAAGCTCCGGTTTTCCTCGGCCACTTCCATGGTCCAGGTGAAGACGTAGGCGAATAGCAGCAGCGACAGGCAGAACAGCACAGCCAGCAGGTCCCCGTTTTGGAAGCGAAATTTCCAGACCTGGTCGGCCACGGGCAGGTGCATGGTGAGAAAGAAGCTTTGTATGGGGCGCGACAACTGCGTAAACACTTCGCTGGAAATCGCAAACCAGGCACATAGCGAAATATGGCGGGCTGCAGCGCCGCTCCAGCGCTCCGGTTGGCTGAGGTAGTGCAGGAACTTCCAGCATTGCAGCACCGCCAGCAATAGCAAGGTCCATGCAATCAAGTCCAGCGTCAGGGCGGCAAAGCGCTGGGACGCGGCCATGGACGACAGATCCCGGTTGATGGAGGCGCCGAAGTACTTGGCCACCTTGTCCGCATCCAGCCACCAGTTCAGGATGTTCCACAAAACCCAGGCCGCATACGCTGTGCTGACCGCGCGGATCAGGTGCGCCAGGCGCTGCAGTTTGCGAAGGGCAGGGTGTTGGAGGGCGTTTGTACCGCTCTGCGGCAGTTCGTTCAAGGCGTGCATGGCAATTTCTGATTAAGTTGCTATGCGGCAATTATGTATTGTTTTGCAATAAAAAATCAATACAAAAGAATGTATTTGAATCAGGCGGCCGGGCTAAACCAGTCCACCCGGTCGGTAATGACTGCGTCGGTCCCCAGCGCGATCAGCCGCTCGGCCTCGGCGGCGTCGTTCACCGTGTAGCTCAGGGTTCTGAAGCCGCGTGCCTTGGCCTGCGCCACCGTGTCCGTGTTCCACAGCGTGTGGTTGCAGACAATCGCCCGGCATTGCAGGGCGGCGGCCTTATCCAGCCAAGCCGACCAGGGTTGCCCTTCCAGATCGTCAATCAGCAGGCCGCGTGGCAGTTCAGGCTGCGCGGCCAGCGCGCCTTCCAGCGCCAGGATGTCGAACGAGGTGAGCAGCGGCGGCACGGCCACGCCCTGCCAAAGTCGCGCGGCGTGTCGCGCCACGACCTCGCCGGTAAGTCGCTCGGTGCCGGGCGTGGGCTTGATTTCAATATTCAGGAAAAAGCTATTGCCAATGCAGTAGCGGGCAACCGCCTCGAACGTGGGCAGCGGCTCTCCGGCATAGGCGCGTGAATGCCAGCTGCCGGCATCCAGCTGCGACAGCACGCTCCAGGGATGGTCGCCGGCGATGTCGCTGACACTGTCGCTGCCCGCGCCCAGTTTGTCAGCCGCGTTGGTTGTGCGGGCCAGCTCGGCGTCATGCATCAAAAAAGGCAGGCCATCGGCGCTGAGCTTCACATCGCACTCAAACATGCGGTAGCCGTGGCTGGCACCCAGGCGAAAGGCTGCCAGGGTGTTTTCGGGCGCCAGTTTGCCGGCGCCGCGATGGGCGACCCAGCGCGGATAGGGCCAGGCGGGAAGGTGTACGGTGTTCATTGGGACTCCGGATGGAATGTCGGGTGGGGATCGAATACGTGCTGCTATTGAATCCATTGTGCTGCAGGGCGTGGCCCCCGACTGCACCAGCGGTATGGCCTTTGCGGGACAAATCAGGTCGCTTTGCTGCACTGCGGTACCATCGCAGCTCTGCTAAATCAGCCTGGGGACCGTCACCTCTGCCCCCTCGGTTGTCACATAAAACCGATGAACGCACCCACTTTATTCACGCATCTCCAGAGCGCCGACCCGGCTGCTTCCCCCGCAGGCGAGCATCAGCATGAGCGCATCCGCGAGATTCCGTACAACTACACGTCCTTCTCCGACCGCGAAATCGTCATCCGCCTGCTGGGTGCACCGGCCTGGCAGACGCTGAACCTGCTGCGCGAAGAGCGCCGCACCGGCCGCTCGGCCCGCATGCTGTACGAGGTGCTGGGTGATATCTGGGTAGTGCAGCGCAACCCCTATCTGCAGGACGACCTGCTGGACAACCCCAAGCGCCGCGCGCTCTTGGTTGAGGCCTTGCAGCACCGCCTGGGCGAGGTCGGCAAGCGCCGCACGCCCGATGCCGACGCCGAGCGCGATGCCATGGTCGGCCAGTTGCTGACCGCGGCTCGCTCCGCCGTGGAGCAGTTTGACGCCAGCTTTGAAGCAGTGGCCACGCTGCGCCGCAAGGCCCAGCGCCAACTCAACAAGGTCACGGCCAAGGACAACATCAAGTTCGACGGCCTTTCGCGCGTCAGCCATGTGACCGACGCCACCGACTGGCGCGTGGAATACCCGTTCGTGGTGCTCACGCCCGATTCGGAAGAAGAGATGGCCGGTCTGGTCAAGGGCTGTATTGACCTGGGTCTGACCATCATCCCGCGCGGCGGCGGCACCGGCTACACCGGTGGCGCCGTGCCCCTGACCTGGAAGAGCGCGGTCATCAACACAGAAAAGCTCGAAGCCATGACCGAGGTGCAGATGAAGCGCCTGCCGGGCCTGGACCGCGAAGTGGCCACCGTCTGGAGCGAAGCCGGTGTGGTGACCCAGCGCGTGGCCGATGCGGCCGAGCGCGCCGGTTATGTGTTTGCGGTTGACCCGACCTCGGCCGAAGCCAGCTGCATTGGCGGCAATATCGCCATGAATGCCGGCGGCAAAAAGGCCGTGCTCTGGGGCACCGCCCTGGACAACCTGGCCAGCTGGCGCATGGTGACGCCGCAGGCCGAGTGGTTGGAAGTCACCCGCATCAACCACAACATGGGCAAGATCCATGACGCGGATGTGGCCAGTTTTGAGCTGCAGTATTTCAAGGCCGACGGCAAAACGCCCATCCGCACCGAGCGCCTGGACATTCCGGGCAAGAGCTTCCGCAAGGAAGGCCTGGGCAAGGACGTGACCGACAAGTTCCTAAGCGGCCTGCCCGGCATCCAGAAAGAGGGCTGCGACGGCCTGATCACCAGCGCGCGCTGGGTGGTGCACCGCATGCCCAGCCACACACGCACGGTGTGTCTGGAGTTCTTTGGCGATGCGCGCGATGCCGTGCCCAGCATTGTGGAAATCATCGACTTCATGTTTGCCGAGCAAAAGCGCAGCGGCGTGCTGCTGGCCGGTTTGGAGCATCTGGACGACCGCTACCTGAAGGCGGTGGGTTACGCCACCAAGTCCAAGCGCGGCGGCCTGCCCAAAATGGCGCTGTTTGGCGACATTGCCGGCGACGATGCCGACGCCGTGGCCCGTGCCACCTCGGAAGTAGTGCGCATTGCCAACTCCCGCTCCGGCGAAGGCTTTATCGCCATCAGCCCCGCAGCGCGCAAAAAGTTCTGGCTGGACCGCAAGAAGACCGCCGCCATCAGCCGCCACACCAACGCCTTCAAGATCAACGAAGACGTGGTGATCCCGCTGCCGCGCATGGCCGAGTACACCGACGGCATCGAGCGCATCAACATCGAACTCAGCCTGCACAACAAGCTGGCACTGTGCGATGCCTTGAACGACTTTTTTGTCCAGGGCAATCTGCCGCTAGGCAAGGCGGAAGACGCCAGCGATGTGCCTGCACCCGAGCTGCTGCAGGCGCGCGTGGACCAGGCGATTGCGCTGGTGGCCGAGGTACGCGCGCAATGGCAGGGCTGGCTGACGGATGTGGAGCCGTTGTTTGCGCAACTGCAGGACCACAGCCTGCGCGCGAGCTGGAAGACGCAGATCCGCGCGCCTTTGCAAGCCATCTTCACCGGCGGCGCGTTTGAGGCGGTACTGAAGGAATGCACCGCCATCCACCAGCGCGTGCTCAAAGGCAGGGTTTGGGTCGCATTGCACATGCACGCCGGCGACGGCAATGTGCACACCAACATCCCCGTCAACAGCGACGACTACGACATGCTGCAAGCGGCCCACGGTGCGGTCAAACGCATCATGGCGCTGGCGCGTTCGCTGGATGGCGTGATCTCGGGCGAGCACGGCATTGGCATCACCAAACTGGAGTTTTTGAGCGACGCCGAACTGGCGCCGTTTACCGCCTACAAGGCCAAGATCGATCCGGAAGGGCGCTTCAACAAGGGGAAACTCTTGCGAGGAACGGATGCCTATGCGGATCTGACCAACGCCTACACGCCGTCCTTCGGCCTGATGGGCCACGAGTCGCTGATCATGCAGCAGAGCGACATCGGCGCCATTGCCGACTCGGTCAAGGACTGCCTGCGCTGCGGCAAGTGCAAGCCGGTGTGCAGCACCCACGTGCCGCGCGCCAACCTGCTGTACAGCCCGCGCAACAAGATCCTGGCCACCTCGCTTTTGGTGGAGGCCTTTCTCTACGAAGAGCAGACCCGGCGCGGCATCAGCATCCGGCATTGGGAAGAGTTTGAAGACGTGGCCGACCACTGCACCATCTGCCACAAGTGCGAGTCGCCCTGCCCGGTGAAGATCGACTTTGGCGATGTCACCATGAACATGCGCAACCTGTTGCGCAAGATGGGGAAAAAGAGCTTCCGCCCTGTCGGCTTTGTCGCCATGTTGTTCCTCAACGCCACCAACCCGCAGACCATCAAGCTGATGCGCGCCGGCATGGTGGGTGTGGGATTCAAGCTGCAGCGCCTGGCCAATCAGGTATTGCGCCTGGCGGCCCGTGCCCAGAGCAACAAACCACCGGCCACCGTGGGCACTGCGCCCATCAAGGAGCAGGTGATCCACTTCATCAACAAGAAGATGCCCGGCGGCCTGCCCAAGAAGACGGCGCGCGCGCTCTTGGATATTGAAGATGGCGACTACGTGCCCATCATCCGCAACCCGGTTGCCACCACGGCCGAGACCGAGGCGGTGTTTTACTTTCCCGGCTGCGGCTCCGAACGCCTCTTTTCACAGGTGGGTCTGGCCACGCAGGCCATGTTATGGCATGCCGGCGTGCAAACCGTGTTGCCACCAGGTTACCTGTGCTGCGGCTATCCGCAGCGCGGTTCGGGTCAGGCGGACAAGGCCGAGAAAATCATCACCGACAACCGGGTGCTGTTCCACCGCGTGGCCAATACGCTCAACTACCTGGACATCAAGACTGTGGTGGTGAGCTGCGGCACCTGTTATGACCAACTGCAGGGCTATGAGTTCGACAAGATATTCCCGGGCAGCCGCATCATCGACATCCATGAATACCTTTTGGAGAAAGGCATCACGCTGGTGCCTGAAGGCGGCGCGGGGTCGGGCTATCTGTTCCACGACCCCTGCCATAGCCCCATGAAGCTGCAGGACCCGATGAAGACCGTGCGGGCGCTGGTGGGTGATGCGGTACTAAAAAGCGACCGTTGCTGCGGAGAGTCCGGCACCCTGGGCGTGAGCCGGCCCGACATCTCCACGCAAATCCGCTTCCGCAAGGAAGAAGAGCTGAAGAAGGACGAAGTCGCGTTGCGGGCATTGACGGCGAAAGAGGGCGAGGCACCTTCGAAAGGCAACCTCAAGATCCTGACCAGCTGCCCCAGCTGCCTGCAGGGCCTGACGCGCTACGGCAACGACCTGAACAACGGCCTGCTGGAGGCCGACTATGTGGTGGTCGAAATGGCCAATTTGATTTTGGGTAAGGACTGGTTGCCCGAGTATGTGCAAAAGGCCAATGCCGGAGGGATTGAGCGGGTGCTGGTGTAGCGGGCAATCCTCTGTTGCGGCGAGCTTTAACCTTACGGCTCGCTGCCCGCAGCCTGCCCTACGTACAATTTGGGCATGGCAGGATTACAAACAGGCTCGCCCACTCCACAGGCTCTCACCGTGCATGCCCAATCGCGCGTGCTGGAAATCAGTTTCTCGGACGGGGCGTCGTTTCGTATTCCGTTTGAGTTGATGCGCGTGTATTCGCCGTCGGCCGAGGTGGCGGGCCATGGCCCGGGGCAGGAGACCTTGCAGACCGGCAAGCGTCTGGTGGATCTGATCGGCTTGGAGCCGGTGGGCAATTACGCCGTGCAACCGCGTTTTTCTGATGGCCACGACACCGGCATTTTTTCCTGGGACTATCTGTACTTTCTGGGCTCCCAGCAGGAGAAGCTGTGGGAAGACTATGCCCAGCGCCTTCAGGCCGCGGGGGTAGAGCGCGACGCACCCATGGTCGAAAAAGCCGGACACAGCTGCGCCAGCCACTAGGAGTCTGGGCGGCAGAGGTTTTTCGGATTTCCAGTAGAGCGTCGAGCCGAGGCCCGAGCCACATTTTTTGACTGCGCGGCGCTGACGTGGCCCAGTCGGGGCCTATTGGGGTCTGTTGGTTCG
>CANFIH010000051.1 GCA_947446855.1 Burkholderiales bacterium | reverse complement strand
GGCAGGTCGGGGACTTCATTGGCGCGAATTTCCTCCAAGCTGGGGAAGTCGTCCCAGTCATTTCCGCGCAAGCGATCTATTTCGGCGAAAAAAGCATCCCAGTCCTGTATTTGCTTGCGCTTCTCTTCGACGGCATATTTGGCAAACCATTGGCTGACGGATACCTTGGAGCGTTCAGCAGCCAGCTTTGCAGCGTCCAGCGCGCTGTCTTCAACGTAAATAGTGACTTGACCCATGGCAGGCTCCTTTCGGGCGTATAAGTGCGTCGCAATTATATGTTGTGTGGTACTTTCACGGAGCGCATCCTCCCGGTCAAGCCGCCGCTTCCACCGCCAACGGCTGCCCCAGCGACTTCAAAATGTCCCGCACCATCTGCGCCCGCTCCTTCACCTCCGGCAGATTCCGCTCGATGCGCAGCTTCTCGTTGCCGGCCAGCTTGATGTGCTTGTTCTTCTGGATCAGGGCAATGATGCGCATCGGGTCGATGGGCGGGTCCTTCTTGAAGGTGATGGTGATCACGCCCGGAGCCGCATCCACCTTGACCACGCCGTAGGGCTTGGCAATCACCCGCAGGCGGTGCACGTCGATGAGGGTCTGGGCCTGGGATGGCAGCTTGCCGAAACGGTCGACGATTTCTTCGAGCAGGGCGTCGATCTGGTCGGTGTTCTTGGCCGTGGCCAGTTTCTTGTAAAAGGAGAGGCGCAGATGCACATCCCCGCAATAGTCGTCCGGCAGCAGCGCCGGTCCGTGCAGGTTGATTTCGGTGGACACATTGAGCGGGCTGAGCAGGTCGGGCTCTATGCCGGCCTTCAAGCAGCGCACCGCCTCACTCAGCATCTCGTTGTAAAGCTGAAAGCCGACTTCCAGCATATTGCCGCTCTGGTTCTCGCCCAGCACCTCGCCGGCACCGCGAATTTCCAGGTCATGCATGGCCAGGTAAAAGCCGCTGCCCAATTCTTCCATCGCCTGGATGGCGTCCAGGCGTTGCTGCGCCTGCTTGGTCAGGCCTTCGAGGTCCGGCACCATCAAATAAGCATAGGCCTGGTGGTGGCTGCGCCCGACACGGCCGCGCAACTGGTGCAGCTGGGCCAGGCCGAACTTGTCGGCGCGGCTCATGACGATGGTGTTGGCGGTGGGCACGTCGATGCCGGTCTCAATGATGGTGGAGCACAGCAAGAGGTTGTAGCGCTGGGCGATAAAGTCGCGCATCACGGCCTCGAGCTGGCGCTCCGGCATCTGGCCGTGGGCCACGGCAATGCGGGCTTCGGGCAGCAGCTCTTCGAGCTTGGCGCGCCGGTTCTCGATGGTCTCGACTTCGTTGTGCAGAAAGTAGACCTGGCCGCCGCGCTTGAGTTCGCGCAACACGGCCTCGCGGATCACGCCGTTGCCCTCGCTGCGTACAAAGGTCTTGATGGCCAGGCGGCGTTGTGGCGCAGTGGCGATCACACTCAGGTCGCGCAGGCCTTCCAGCGCCATGCCCAGGGTGCGGGGAATCGGCGTGGCGGTAAGGGTCAGCACATCGACCTCGGCGCGCATGGCCTTCATGGCCTCCTTGTGGCGCACGCCAAAGCGGTGTTCCTCGTCGATGATCAAGAGGCCTAAGTCCTTAAAGTGCGTGTCCTGGCTGAGCAACTTGTGGGTGCCGACGATGATGTCAATGGTGCCGTCCTTCACGCCCTTGAGCGCGGCGGTGATTTCCTTGGCCGAGCGGAAGCGGCTCATCTCGGCAATCTTCACCGGCCATTTGGCAAACCGGTCGGACAGGGTCTGGAAATGCTGCTCGGCCAACAGCGTGGTGGGCGCGAGGAATGCCACCTGCTTGCCGCCGGTCACCGCGACAAAGGCCGCGCGCAGGGCCACCTCGGTCTTACCAAAGCCCACATCGCCGCAAATCAGCCGGTCCATGGGGCGCGGGCTGATCATGTCCTGGATGACGGCGTGGATGGCGGCCTTTTGGTCGGCGGTTTCTTCAAAGCCAAAGTCGTTGGCAAAGGTCTCGTAGTCGCCGGCCGAGAAGCGGAAGGCAAAGCCCTCGCGTGCAGCGCGGCGGGCGTAGATGTTCAAGAGCTCGGCGGCCGAGTCGCGCACCTGCTCGGCGGCGCGGCGCTTGGCCTTTTCCCATTGGCCCGAGCCCAGGCGGTGCAGCGGTGCCTCGTCGGCGCTGACGCCGGTGTACCGGCTGATGAGTTGCAGCTGGCTTACGGGCACATACAGCGTGGCGGCGTCGGCGTATTCCAGATGCAGGAATTCCTGCAGCTCCGGCTCGCCCTGCGCATCCTTGTTGCCCATGTCCATATGGATCAAGCCGCGGTAGCGCCCGATGCCGTGGGATGAGTGCACGACCGGGTCGCCCACTTTGAGCTCGGACAGGTCCTTGATCAGGGCCTCTACATCGCTGACCTGTTCCTGCTTTTTGCGCCGGCGGGTGACGGGCCCGGCGGCAAATAATTCGGTCTCGGTGATCAGGTCGATGCCGGCTTCCAACCAGCCAAAGCCGACGGTCAGGCCCGCGGTGGCAATGCCCCATTTCTCACTGCTGTCGATGAACTCTTGCAGCGATTCAAAGCTGGGCGGGTTGATGTTGGATGCACGCAAGAAGTCCAGCAGGCTTTCGCGCCGGCCATCGCTCTCGGCCAGCACCAGCATGCGCTGTTGCGTATTGCGGGCGTAATCTTTGAGCTTGAGCAGAGGGTCTTCGGTGCCACGCACGGCGGCCATCGGAGGATGGGCGCTGATGTCGGCGTAAGCCGCAGCCGCCTCTTCCGGCGTGTTGGATTTGAGCGCCAACTGCGCATGGCCATTGGCCAAAGCGTAGAACTGCTCGGTGCCCAGAAACAAACTTTCCGGCGGCAGCGCCGGGCGCTCGGGGTCGCCCTGCACCAGCCGATAGCGGTCCTTGGTGTCCTGCCAGAAGCGCTGGAAGGCGGGCTCCAAATCGCCGTGCAGCACCACGGTGGCATCAGCCCCCACGTAGTCAAACACGGTGGCGGTCTGCTCGAAGAACAGCGGCAGGTAGTACTCGATGCCGGCCGTGGCCACGCCATTGCCGATGTCCTTGTAGATGCGGCTCTTGGTCGGGTCGCCGTCCAGCAGCTCGCGCCAGCGGCTGCGAAAGCGCGCGCGGGCATCGTCGTCCATGGGGAATTCGCGCCCGGGCAGCAGGCGAATCTCGGGCACCGGGTACAGGCTGCGCTGGCTATCCGGGTCAAAAGTGCGGATGCTGTCGATTTCGTCGTCAAACAAATCGACCCGATACGGCACCAGCGAGCCCATGGGGAACAGGTCGATCAGGCCGCCGCGCACCGCGTATTCACCGGGGCTGACCACCTGCGTCACATGGCTGTAGCCGGCCAGGGTCAATTGGCCCTTGAGCTTGGCCTCGTCGAGTTTTTGCTTGACCTTGAATTCAAAGGTGTAGCCGGCCAGAAAGCTGGGTGGCGCCAGGCGGTACAGCGCCGTGGTGGCCGGCACGATGATCACATCGGCACCGGTTTCCTTGTTGCGCTGCTGGATGCGCCAGAGAGTCGCCAGGCGCTCGCTGATCAGGTCCTGGTGCGGGCTGAAGGTGTCGTAGGGCAGGGTCTCCCAGTCCGGGAACAGGGCGCAGCGCAGTGTCGGGGCGAAGAATGCAATTTCTTCCAGCAGCCTTTGGGCGTCGCTGGCGTCCGCCGTGACGATGGCCAGTGGCTTGCCAGCGACTTTTTCGCGTTGTCCGAGTTGGGCCAGGAGGAGGGCGTCTGCAGAGCCCGCAGGGCGGGGAAGGGTATAGCGTTTGCCGCTGCTGAGTTTCGGTAGATCCATGGTTGGCGTCGATTTTAGAATGGGGCAGCCTCATACTGCCGCCCATGCCCCAAACAACCTTGCATCTTTCCCATCCTGCACCGTCGAATCCAAATCTCTGGGGCCTGATTCCCTGCGCGGGCAATGGCTCGCGCTCGGGGGCGACTGGTCCCAAGCAGTACCAGCCGATTGCGGGCAAGGCCATGGTGCTGCACACGCTGGCGGCTTTTGCGGGCGTGGAAAGGTTGGCGGGCACGCTGGTGGTGGTGTCTGCCGGTGATGACTTCTTCGATGCGCTGCCGGTGCAGGTGGAGGCCTGCGGCGGGGCCACCCGTGCGCTGAGCGTAGCCAACGGTCTGGATGCCTTGCTGCAACGCGGTGCGGCGCTTTCTGACTGGGTGCTGGTGCATGACGCGGCGCGTTGCCTGATTACGCCAACGCAGATCAACAGCCTGATCGATGCCTGTGTGGACGATGTGATCGGTGGCCTGTTGGCCCTGCCGCTGCCTGACACGCTCAAGGCAGCCAAGGACGGCCGCGTGGCTGCCACACTGGAGCGCAGCGACAAATGGCTGGCGCAGACGCCGCAGATGTTTCGCCTCGGCGAACTCAAGTCTGCTTTGCTAGCCGCCGGCGATGCGGTGACGGACGAGTCCAGTGCCATGGAGTTCATGGGCCAGCGCCCGTTGTTGGTGGAAGGTTCCGCGCAAAACTTCAAGGTCACCTACCCGCCGGACTTTGCCTTGGCTGAAAGTGTTCTGTTGTCCCGTGCGTAAACACGGTAGCGCGTCCCGAAGTGACTCATGAACCCATTGCGAACGGAATCCCTACATTTCTGTCTGACGTTTTTCTGACGTGATTCGCACAGTCAGGGGTTTGCCCTAGCAGGCATAAGTCATTTCACCGTCACCATCGGCTGCATGACGACTGACTGCATTCTCCAGACGCAAAAGCTCAGCAAAGAGTTCAAAGGCTTTGTGGCCGTGGACCGGGTGGACCTTTCGGTGCGACGTGGCAGCATCCATGCACTGATCGGCCCCAACGGCGCCGGCAAAACCACCTGCTTCAACCTGCTGACCAAGTTCATCAAACCCACCTCGGGCGTGATTCTGTTCAACGGGCAGGACATTACGCAGGACGCACCGGCACAGATTGCGCGGCGCGGCATCATCCGCTCCTTTCAGATCTCAGCCGTGTTTCCGCACCTGAGTGTGCTGGAAAACGTGCGCGTGGCCCTGCAACGCAAGATCGGTACCTCGTTTCACTTTTGGCGCGCCGAGAGTTCGCTCCACAGCCTGAACGGCAAAGCACTGGAGCTGCTGGCTGCGGTGGACCTGGAAAGCTATGCGCTCACGCCTACGGTGGAATTGAGCTACGGCCGCAAGCGTGCGCTGGAGATTGCCACCACCCTGGCCATGGACCCGGAGCTGATGCTGCTGGACGAGCCCACCCAGGGCATGGGTCTGGAAGATGTGGACCGCATCCGTCAGTTGATCAAGAAAGTGGCGGCCAATCGCACCGTGCTGATGGTGGAGCACAACATGAGTGTGGTCTCCAGCATTGCCGACACCATTACCGTGCTGCAGCGTGGCGCAACCCTGGCCGAAGGGCCCTACGCTGAAGTATCTAAGAATCCTGCCGTGATCGAAGCCTATATGGGCAGCGCCGACACCGAACTCGTAGGCGCACACTGATGTCAACTCCCTACCTTGAAATCCGCGACCTGCACGCCTGGTATGGCGAGTCGCATGTCTTGCATGGCGTCAATTTTGATGTGCACGAGGGTGAAGTGGTCACACTCCTGGGCCGCAACGGCGCAGGGCGCACCAGCACCATGCGCGCCATCATGGGCCTGACCGGCAGCCGCAAGGGTTCAATCAAGGTGCATGGCAAGGAAACCATTTCCGCCTCCACCCACAGCATTGCACGCATGGGCATTGGCTACTGCCCGGAAGAGCGCGGCATTTTCTCCAGCCTGACCACCGAAGAAAACCTGATGCTGCCGCCCGAGTTGGCCAAAGGCGGCATGGGCATTGACGAGATTTACACCATGTTCCCCAACCTGAAGGAACGTGCCAATAGCCAGGGTACGCGCCTGTCGGGTGGCGAACAACAGATGCTCGCGGTGGCCCGCATTCTGCGCACCGGCGCACGCCTGCTATTGCTGGACGAAATATCCGAAGGCCTGGCCCCGGTGATCGTGCAAAAGCTGGCCGAGATGGTCCGCATGCTGCGCGCCAAGGGTTACACCATCGTCATGGTCGAGCAAAACTTCCGCTTTGCCGCGCCGCTGGCTGACCGCTTCATGGTCATGGAGCATGGCGAGATCCAGCAGGAATTTACCCAGGCGCAGTTGCCTGCACGTATGGCCCAGTTGCACGAGTACCTGGGTGTCTGATTTGTCACTAACCACGAACGAGGAGAAAACTATGAAATTGAAAAAACTCGCTGCTGCCTGCGCTATCAGCTGTGCTGCCATGGCTGCGGTGTGCACACCCGCACAAGCCCAGATCTCGGGTGATGTGATTCGCATCGGCATCATCACCGATATGTCCGGCCTGTATTCCGATATTGACGGCCCCGCAGGCGCCGAGGCCATCAAGATGGCCATTGCCGACATGGGTGGCGCAGTCAACGGCAAGAAGATCGAAATTTTGACGGCCGATCACCAGAACAAGCCTGATGTGGCGGCAGCCAAGGCACGCGAATGGTTTGACACCCAGGGCGTGGACATGCTGATTGGCGGCACCAACTCCGGCACGGCGCTGGCCATGTCCAAGGTGGCCTTGGAAAAGAAAAAGCTGTTCATCGCCATTGGCGCCGGCAGCTCAGCGTTGACCAACGAACAGTGCAGCCCCTACACCGTGCACTACGCCTATGACACCGTGGCCCTGGCCAAGGGAACCGGCGGCGCGGTGGTGAAGGCTGGCGGCAAGAGCTGGTATTTCCTGACGGCAGACTACGCCTTTGGCGCATCCCTGCAGAACGACACGGCCAATGTGGTCAAGGCTGCGGGCGGCACCGTGGTTGGCTCGGTCAAGCACCCGCTGTCGGCCAGCGATTTCTCTTCCTTCTTGCTGCAGGCGCAGGGCAGCAAGGCCCAGATTTTGGGACTGGCCAATGCCGGTGGCGACACCATCAATGCCATCAAGGCGGCCAATGAATTCGGCATCACCAAGACCATGAAACTGGCCGGTCTGCTGGTGTTTATCAACGACATTCACTCCCTGGGCCTGAAGGCCACGCAGGGCATGTACCTGACCGACAGCTGGTACTGGAATAAGGATGCAGAAACCCGCGCCTGGAGCCGCAAGTTCTTTGAAAAGGTCAAGCGCATGCCGTCCAGCGTGCAGGCCGGTGATTACTCCGCTTCGCTGCAATACCTCCAAGCCGTCAAGGCCATCGGTTCCGATGACGCCGACAAGGTGCTGGCCCAGATGAAGAAGACCAAAATCAACGACGTCTTCGCCAAGGGCGGCTATATCCGTGACGACGGCCGCATGGTGCATGACATGTACCTGATGCAAGTGAAGTCGCCGGACAAGTCGGTCGAACCCTGGGACTACTACAACGTGATGGAAACCATCAAGGCGGATGCAGCGTTCACGACCAAGGCCGAGTCCAAGTGCGCGGCCTGGAAGTAATCTAAATCAGGAGTTTTGATGAGCGAGATATTCGGCATACCGATTCAGGCTTTCCTCGGGCAGTTGTTGCTCGGGTTGGTCAACGGTTCGTTTTACGCCATGCTCAGCCTGGGCCTGGCGGTTATTTTCGGTTTGCTGGGTATCGTTAACTTCGCCCATGGCGCGCTGTACATGATTGGCGCCTATGTCGCCTGGCTCAGCCTGGAGAAATTCGGGCTGAATTACTGGGTGGCGCTGGTGGTGTCACCGCTGGTGGTGGGCTTGTTGGGGGTGGTGATTGAGCGCTTGTTCCTCAAGCGTCTGTACAAGCTGGACCCGCTCTATGGCTTGCTCTTGACGTTCGGCCTGGCGCTGATTGCCGAAGGTGTGTTCCGCGACCAGTTTGGCGTCTCCGGGCAGCAGTATCCGGTGCCGGAACTGCTGCAGGGCGCGACCAACTTGGGATTTATGGTGCTGCCGAATTACCGGGCCTGGGTGGTGGTGTCCTGCCTGTCCATTTGCCTGGGAACCTGGTTCCTGATCGAGAAGACCAGCCTGGGTGCCACGCTGCGTGCCAGCACCGAGAACCCGCAACTGGTGCAGGCCTTTGGGATCAATGTGCCGCTCATGGTGACCATGACCTATGCCGGTGGTGCTGCGCTCGCCGCCATTGCCGGCGTGCTAGCGGCGCCGGTGATTCAGATCACCCCGTTGATGGGCTCGAATCTGATCATCGTAGTGTTTGCTGTGGTTGTGATTGGCGGCATGGGCTCGATTCTGGGTTCCATCCTGACCGGCGTGATGCTGGGCTTAATGGAAGGCCTGACCAAGGTGTTTTACCCCGAGGCTTCCAGCATCGTGGTGTTTGTGATCATGGTGATCGTGTTGATGGTCCGTCCGGCTGGCCTGTTTGGCAAGGAAAAATAACGTGAGTGCGTCTGCTTCTTCCTCCGCTGTTTCTTCTGCTGGCGTTTCAGCCTCTGCTGCCACCAGCTCCAGTCAGGGCCGCAAGCTTTGGCTGGTGGGCTTGGTACTGCTGGTGATCGCGCCCTTTGTCGGTGTGTATCCGGTGTTTTTGATGAATGCGCTGTGCTTTGCCATCTTTGCCTGCGCCTTCAATCTGCTGTTGGGCTATACCGGTCTGCTGTCCTTCGGCCACGCCGCCTTCATGGGCTCGGCCGCTTATGTCACGGGCTGGTTGGTGCGCAGTGCCGGTTGGTCGCCCGAAGCCGGCGTGCTGGCCGGCACATTGGGTGCCGCGGTGCTGGGCCTGTTGGTGGGCTTGGTGGGCATACGTCGCCAGGGCATTTACTTTGCCATGGTGACCCTGGCCATGGCGCAGATGATTTACTTTATCTGCCTGCAGGTGCCCTACACCGGTGGTGAAGACGGCCTGCAGGGCGTGCCACGCGGCAAGCTGCTGGGGCTGCTGCCGCTGGACAACGACCTGGTCATGTACTTTGTGGTGCTGGCGATTTTTGTGGCCGTGTTTCTGGCGGTGGTGCGCATTGTGTATTCGCCCTATGGCCAGGTGCTAAAAGCCATTCGCGAAAACGAACCGCGCGCCATTTCGCTGGGCTATGACGTGGACCGTTACAAGCTGCTGGCCTTTGTGCTGTCCACCACCATTGCCGGTCTGGCCGGTTCGGTGAAGACGGTGGTGCTGGGTTTTGCCACGCTGTCGGATGTGCACTGGTCGCTCTCCGGCGAGGTGGTGCTGATGACGCTCCTGGGCGGTATGGGCACCTTTGCCGGGCCGGTGGTGGGTGCCTTCACCATCATTGGCTTGCAAAACTTTCTGGCCGATCGGGTAGGCTCGTGGGTCACGGTGATCATCGGTGCCATTTTTGTATTCTGTGTGATTGCCTTTCGCAAAGGTATCGTGGGTGAATTGCTGGCCTGGCAACAACGTCGTCGCGCCGCTTGAGCCCTGTTCAAGGGGTTGAGTATGCAGTTTCGTATTGGGGAGGGCTGGGATATCCACGCACTGGTGGAGGGCCGCAAGCTGATGCTGGGCGGTGTCGAAATCCCGTTCCATAAAGGACTGCTCGGACACTCGGATGCGGATGCCTTGCTGCACGCCATAACCGATGCCATATTGGGTGCCGCCGCCCTGGGCGATATCGGTACATTGTTTCCTGATACAGACGCGCAATTCAAGGGCGCCGATTCAGCCGTCTTGCTGGCCGAAGCTGCGCGCCAGGTGCGCGCCAGTGGCTACGAGATCAGCAACGTCGATTGCACGGTGATTGCCCAGGCGCCCAAACTTGCACCCTTTAAACAGACCATGCGCGGACGCATTGCCGATATTCTGGGGCTCGTTGTCGATCAGGTGAATGTGAAGGCCAAGACGGCCGAAAAAATGGGCCCGGTGGGCGAGGGCATCGCCATGGAGGCGCGGGCCGTGGCGCTGCTGCTCAAGCTGCAAGCGCCCGCTTGAGTTTGATGTTGGCCGAAAGGCCTCCGGTACTGGAGTTGTGCAAGGCAAACGCACCGCCCATGCGGCGAATGGTTTTCTCCACAATCGCCAGTCCCAATCCCGCTCCGTTGGCTTCCGTGCGGGCAGCTTCTCCGCGGTAAAACGGTTTGGTGAGGTTGGCGATTTGGTCGGCGGCGACACCGGCACCATGGTCGCGCACTTTGATATAGACCCATTTGTCACGGGCCACGGCGGAAACTTCAATCATGGCAATGCCGGTATCTCCAGACTTGCCATATTTGCGGGCGTTTTCCAACAGGTTGGAGACAATGCGCCCCAATTCAACGTCGTCCGCCAGAACCTGCAAATCCGCATCGAGCGACAACGCAATCCGCGCATCGGCCTTGTCCTGAAACGGATAGACGCAGCTATCGATGATTTCCTTGATTGGCACCGCCGAAAACTTCACCTCGTCGGGGCGTGCATAGTCCAAAAACTTATCGATGATGGCGTCCAGCTGGGCGATGTCTGCAGCCATGTGCGCACGCGCGTCCAGATCGGCTACGCTGAGTTCAGCCTCCAGACGCAAGCGCGCCAACGGCGTGCGCAGGTCATGCGAAATGCCGGCCAGCATCAGGGCCCGGTCCTGATCGAGCTTGGCCAGGCGCTGCGCCATGCGGTTGAAGCCAATGTTGACCTCGCGGATTTCACTGGTGCGCACTGTTTCATCGAGTTGGCTGGTGTGGAAGTCTCCTTCACGCACCCGGCTGGCCGCCGTGGACAAGGCTTTGAGCGGGCGGTTGACCAGGCGCGCGATCAGGGCCGCACCCATCAGTGAGAGTCCAGCCGCAACGATCAACCAGATAACCCAGGTTTTCCCCCCGGCCGGATTGAATCGCTCCAGATCGGTGAGAAACCAGTAGGGGTCGCCATCCATTTCAAAGCTGATCCATAGGCCGTTAGTGCCGTTGACTTGCTTGGCCACCACGGTTTCAGGACCCAGGCGATGGCGCAGCTCACTGCCAATGTCCTGCGCCGAGGTGTCACCCTCCAGGGTGCTAAAACGGTCGCTGACTTCCCTGGGAATGATGCGCAGGCCTTCTTCCTGCGCCATGGTCTTGAGCAGTGACAAACGCGCAATCGCATCGGCATTGATCAGTGCGGCGCGGCTCAAATTCACCTGGGAGGCAATCTGGCGTGCAGTTTGAACCGCACGCGGTTCAAACTCGAAGGCGCGCAGGGTTTGCAGCCAGGCCAGGATGCTGCCCAATAGCAGCAACGCCAGCATGAAAAACGTGCGCCAGAAAAGGCTGAGCTCGCCCCAAGCTAAGCTTCTGTGCGGTGTGCCCACCTCTTCCAGCGAAGCGTCCGGCAGTTCCCCGAAATCAGACTGCAGGGGCTGGTTCACACGGGATCTTCTGGGATGAATACATAGCCCACACCCCATACGGTTTGAATCATGCGCGGGTTGGCGGGGTCGGTCTCAATCAGCTTGCGCAGGCGCGATACTTGCACATCGAGACTGCGGTCGAAGGGCTCGAACTCGCGTCCACGCGACAACTGCGCCAGCTTTTCGCGCGACAGCGGGGTGCGCGGGTGGCGCACCAAGGCCTTGAGCATGGCAAATTCGCCGGTGGTCAGGGTCAGCTCCTCGCCACTCTTGTGCAGGGTGCGTGCTCCCAGGTCGAAGCTGAAGGTGCCAAATCGCACCACTTCGTTGTCGCTGGACGGTGCGCCGGGAACCTCGGGCGTGGGGCGGCGGCGCAGTACGGCATGGATGCGGGCCAGCAACTCGCGCGGATTGAAGGGCTTGGCCAGGTAGTCATCAGCGCCCACTTCCAGGCCGACAATGCGGTCCACATCTTCGCCCTTGGCGGTCAACATGATTACGGGGGTCAGGTCATTGGCAGCCCGCAGGCGGCGGCAAATGGAGAGTCCGTCTTCGCCAGGCATCATCAAATCCAGAACGATCAGGTCGGCCGTTTCACGCATCATCACGCGTGTGAGGGATTTTCCGTCTTCAGCCAGCAGCACTTCAAAACCTTCTTGTGTCAGGTAGCGTTTGAGCAGATCGCGGATGCGGGCGTCATCGTCCACGACCAGAATTTTGTCGGAACGGTCAGGCGTTTGTGTCATGGGGGCCTCAAATATGTAACAGAGCGAATTTTGCGCGGCCTGCGCGACCTGGCCCGGCGCTTTGGCCTGACCTTGACATAATGTTACAAATAATCGGCGGGCGCTCGGCAAGGCTTGCAGACAATGTAAGCCACTTTCCGGGTCAGGCCGTTTTATTCTCATGTTGCAAAGTCTTTTTGTTTTTATCTCCTTGCTGATGCTCAGTTTGAGCGTGCCGGCGCAGGATGAGCGCCAGAAAGGCCCTGCCTACATGGAGGCGCAGGCGACACTCCTGCAGGCACGCAAGCAGCTTCGGCGCGACGTGCTGCGGGAAGCGCTGAAGGCGCAAGCCGAAGAGGCGCCGGTTCCGGCACGTCAATTGACAGCGCAGGAGAAGGCAGAGTTACGTGAGCAGTTGCGCCAGCAGAGGCAGGACTTGCCCAAATAAAAACTATAACTTCCGGAAAGTTCTGTATGTATTCGTTGCGTGGTTCCGTTCTGTTGACAATGGCCTTGGTTACGCTGTCTTGCGGCGCAGGAGCGCAGGTGGCAGCGCCCCCCGAACCACAAAATCTGGTCCGACTCTCAGCGACCGGTACGGTGGAGGCGCAGCAAGACTGGCTTAGCGTCGTACTTTCCATCACCCGCCAGGGCAGCGACGCGAGCACCGTGCAAAACCAGTTGCGTGAGGCGCTGGAGAGTGCCGAAAGCGCCTTGAAAAAGACGGCGCAACCGGGTGCCATGGAAGTGCACAGCGGTGCGTTCAACCTGCTGCCGCGCTTAGGCAAAGACGGAAAAATCACTGGTTGGATCGGCAGCAGTGAACTGATCCTCGAAGGCAGCGACTTTTCACGCATCAGCATCGCCGCAGCCAAGGCCCAACCGTTGGTGATCAGCAGCCTGGGTTTTGGGCTGAGCCGTGCGGCGCGATCGCAGCTGGAAACCCAGGCACAGACCCTGGCCATAGACAGCTTCAAACGCAAGGCGGCACAAATCGCACAGGGTTTCGGCTTTGCCGGCTACACCTTGCGCGAGGTCAGCATTGGTGCCGTATCCCAGATGGGTGAACCCATGCAGCAAAATATGGATGTTGATCCACGGGCCATGGCGGCGGCTTCCAGGCCGTTGCCTGTGGAAAGCGGTAAATCAGCGGTGGGGGTCATAGTTTCGGGCTCGTTGCAACTCAAGTAGCATCAGGGGATGGCAGATTCCCCCGCTTTCCAAAACAGCCGTTCCCCTTCTGCACAAAGCGCGCTCAAACCCTCCGGCACCTTGGGCCGGTTCGAGTTGCGCCGCCAGGTTGGCCAAGGTTCTCAGTCCACCGTGTGGCTGGCTTATGACCCGCGCATGGAGCGCGACGTGGCGATCAAAGTTCTGCGACCCAACGCCCATTCCGATGAGCATTCTGTTTTGCAGTGGCTACAAGAAGCGCGCAATGTAGGGCGCATCAAACACCCGGGTATCGTGCCGGTGTATGAGGCCGACATTCAAAACCAATACGCCTATTTGGTGTTTGAGTATGTGGCCGGTGACACCTTGTCCCATCGCCTGAAGCTGCAAGGTGCCTTGCCGGCACGGGAGGCGGCAGCCCTGCTGATGGACGTGCTGGATGCGCTTGCCGTCGCCCATGGCGAGGGCGTGATTCACCGAGACATCAAGCCGTCCAACATTTTGGTGGACGCCAGCGGCCGGGCGCGGATACTGGATTTTGGAATCGCAACGCGGGTGCGCAATAAGGCCGTGGGTAACCCGGTTGAAGTCTGCGGAACGGTCGGATATCTGTCCCCGGAGGCCATTGCTGGAGTGCAGCCCGCGCCGTCCATGGACCTTTTCGCCTGCGCACTGGTGTTGGCTGAGCTGCTGAGCGGCAAGCCCCTGGTGCCCGAGTCCGATCCGGCGCGTGCGCTCTACCGTCTGGCGCACGAAACGCTGTGTTTGCCGCAGGCCATGGGCGCGGATGTGGATGACGCCTTGCGTGCGCTGGTGAACCGGGCACTGGCACGCGATCCGCAACAGCGTTTTTCCGATGCCCGTGAATTTTTCAACGCCCTGAGCGCCTGGCGCGAACCTGCGGCGGGAACTGCAGCGGCAGGGGCAGACAAGTCCGGCGGCACGCTGGAATTTTTGATGCGGCGCATGCGCCACAAGAGCGATTTTCCGGCCTTGTCCGAGTCGGTGGTGCGTATCCAGAGCATGGCCACCTCCGACACCGAAAGTGTCAGCAGCGTCACCAACCAGATTCTCAAGGACGTCGCGCTCACCAACAAACTGCTTCGCGTCGTCAACAGCGCGCACTTTGCACGCAGCGGCAGTATCAGTACCGTGTCGCGCGCAGTCACTCTGGTCGGTTTTAATGGCATTCGCAATATGGCGCTGAGCCTGGTGTTGCTGGAGCATATGCAGGACAAGGCGCACGCCGCCCAGCTCAAGGATGAGTTTGTGCGCTCCCTGCTTGCTGGCACCATAGGGTCCGAGATGTGCGCCGGTGCCAAAGAGGCCGAGGAATCGTTTATTGCCTCCATGTTCCAGGGCATGGGGCGGTTGCTGACACAGTTTTATTTCCCCGAAGAAGCCGATCAGGTGCGCAGCTTGTTGCGCTCCGAGACCCCACAGATGACCGAGGCGGCCGCTTCACTACGTGTGCTGGGCCTGAGTTTTGAGAGCCTTGGCGTCGGTATTGCCAAGGCCTGGGGCTTGCCCGACAGCATCCAGCGCTGCATGAAGCATCCGGTCGGACACCCGCCGTCTACTGTTTGCGTGGACAGTGTGGAGCACATGCGCTGGGTAGCGTCTGCCGCAAACGAAATGGCCGATGTGCTGTTGAAGTTTGAGCCCGAGGAAGCCCACGTGCATATCGCCCAGGTGGCGAGAAAGTATGCCCATGCGGTGGGCCGCTCAGAAAAGGTGATGGCCGGTGCCGTTGAACATGCCAAAACCAAGTTGGTGGAAATGGCGGTGGCCATGGACATCCGGGTGAAGCCAGAGTCTGCGGCCCACAAATTGCTGAGCGTCATTCCCGAGGAGCCTGTGCTGGCGCCGGATTCGCAAATGCCCGGAAATATGGGCAACCTGGAACTGCATGCCACGCAAACCCTTGAGGTGAGCGCCCTCGCGCCGACCGCTAAATCGCCTCAGGTGGCTGAGACCCTGGCGGCCGGGATTCAGGACATCACCAATGCCATGGTGGAGGATTTCAAGCTCACCGATGTACTGCGCATGATTCTGGAAACCATGTTTCGCGCCATGGGCTTTGACCGCATTATCTTTTGCATGCGCGACCCCAGAACCGAAACCATCACCGGCCGCTTTGGTCTGGGCGAGGGGGTGGAGGGCTATGTCAAGGGCTTCAGGGTGCCGCTCAAAGGCACGACGCCCGACCTGTTTGGTGTGGTGTGCCTCAAAGGCGTGGACAGCATGATCAGCGATGCGACCGAGGCTCGCATCCTGGCACGCCTGCCGGACTGGTATCTCAAGTCGTTGAATGCGCGCGCCTTTTTACTGCTGCCTCTGCAAATCAAGGGTGCGCCCTTCGGGTTGATCTACGCAGATAAAACCACCAAAGGCGCACTGGATCTGGATGACAAAGAACTGGCTTTGCTACGCACTTTGCGCAATCAGGCCGTGATGGCCTTCAAGCAATCCCGCTGATTATTGAGCCACCCAGCCGCCGTCCATATTCCAGGCCACGCCGCGAATATTGTTGGCCGCTGGTGAGCAGAAAAACACCGCCAGGGCACCCAATTCTTCGGTAGTGGTGAACTGTTTGGAGGGTTCTTTCTCACCCAGTAGCAAGCCCTTGGCATCTTCGTTGGAAATATTCAGGGCCGCGGCCTTGGCGTCCACCTGCTTTTGTACCAGGGGTGTCAGCACCCAGCCGGGACAGATGGCGTTGCAGGTAATGCCGCTGGTGGCGTTTTCCAGTGCCGTGACTTTGGTGAGACCGACCACGCCGTGCTTGGCCGCCACATAGGCCGACTTCTCCGCGGAACCCACCAAGCCGTGCACCGAGGCGACATTGATGATGCGGCCCCAGTTTTTGGCCAGCATGCCCGGCAGTGCCACGCGCGTGGCGTGGAAGGCGCTGGACAGATTGATGGCAATGATGGAGTCCCAGCGCTCGATGGGGAAATTTTCGATACGCGCCACATGCTGAATGCCGGCGTTATTGACCAGAATGTCGACACCACCAAAGGTCCGGCAAGCGAACTGCACCATGTCATCAATCTCAGCGGGCTTGCTCATGTCGGCGCCGTGGTAGGCCACTTGCACACCCAGCGCAGCGATTTCCGCCTTGGGGCCCTCCACATCGCCAAAACCGTTGAGCACGATATTGGCGCCTTGTGCCGCCAGCGCTTTTGCGATTCCCAGTCCGATGCCGCTGGTGGAGCCGGTGATGAGAGCAGTTTTGCCTTGCAACATGGGATATTCCTTCTAAGTGGAGATGTGGTTTGAATTAGGATAAGCCATTATCAAACACAGAGCTTTTGCATGGCTGACCCGACGCTGAACTTCGTTTCCTGCCCCGACGCCAACGGCGCGCGCCGCATGGCCTATTGGACGTGGGGCGATGCGAATGCGGCGCACACCGTGGTCTGTGCCCACGGTCTGACGCGCCAGGGGCGTGATTTTGACGTATTGGCCCAGGCCTTGGTGGCGCGGGCTCCGGGGCCGATCCGGGTGGTTTGTCCGGACGTGGCCGGACGCGGCATGAGCGATTGGCTGGCCGATCCACAAGGCTACGCCATACCAAACTACGCCGGCGATATGCTGGCTTTGCTGACCGAGCTCAAGCCCCTGACCCTGGACTGGGTGGGCACCAGCATGGGTGGGCTGATTGGTATCGTGGTGTGTGCCCATGCGAAGGCGGTGGGTGCGACGGTGCGCCGCCTGGTGCTCAATGATGTGGGGCCTGTGCTGGAGTGGGAGTCTTTGCAGCGCATAGGTACTTACCTTGGCAAAAATATGCATTTTGATTCCCTGCAACAAGCGGCGGACGCGCTCTGGACCATTGCCAGCAGTTTTGGGCCGCACACGCCGGCGCAGTGGCTGGAACTCTCGCGTTACATGGTCAAGGCCGACCCCGCCGGTGGCGTCAATCTGCATTACGACCCGGCAATGGCCCTGCCTTTCAAGGCCATTACCCAGGAAGTGGCCGCGCAGGGTGAGGCAGCGATCTGGGCCCTGTACGACACCATCACAGCCCCTACCTTGCTGGTGCGCGGTGCCGATTCCGACCTGCTGTCTTCTGAGACGGCGGCACAGATGACGCAACGCGGCGCCAGGGCGCGTTTGGTTGAGTTTGCCGGTGTGGGCCATGCCCCCACTTTTGTGGCGGCGGACCAGGTCGATACTGTGGTCTCTTTTTTGCTAAGCTGATAAACGTCACACATTTCTGGTCTCGTTTATGAAAAGTACTTCTGCCGAACATGGCAGTCTGGCACCACCCCCCGTGATTGCCATTACCGCGCAAGGGCTGCCCGAACAGGCCGGTGCATTGGAGCGAGCCCGGGCTTTTGCCGAGCCCCTGCTGACCAGCGAAACCCTGGATACCGGTGAGAACATCCTGGCCCATGCCGATGCCGTGGCCGCCATTCTCAAGCGCATCGGCGGCTCCGAGGCGATGCAGGCCGCGTGCTTTCTGGTCTACACCTGCGATCACCTGAACAAGCCGCAGGATGTAATTGCCAAGGCATTTGGCGAGAACTTCGCCAACCTGGCGATGGAGACTACCAAACTGGTTCGCGTGCAACGCATGGCGCGTCTCACGCAAGCCTCCGCAGTTCATGCAGGAGGCAATGCGCCCATGGCCCAGACCGCAGCGGCGCAGACCGAGAGTGTGCGCAAGATGCTGTTGGCCTTTTCGCGCGACCTGCGGGTGGTGATGCTGCGTCTGGCCTCGCGCTTGCAGACTTTGCGTTTTTTTGCTGCCACCAAGCTGCCGGTACCCGCGGGTTTGGCCAAGGAGTCGCTGCAGGTATTCGCTCCCTTGGCGAACCGCTTGGGAATCTGGGAAATCAAGTGGGAACTGGAAGACCTTTCCTTTCGCTTTCTGGAGCCCGACACCTACCGGCAAGTCGCCAAGCTGCTGGACGAGAAACGCACCGAGCGTGAAGCCTCGGTGGAGGCCCTGCGCCAGCAGGTCCTGCAGGAATTGGCTGCCCAGGGCATTACCGCCAAGGTGCAGGGTCGGCCTAAGCACATCTACAGCATTGTCAAAAAGATGCGGGGCAAATCGCTGGCATTCGAGCAGGTCTACGACATCAGGGCTCTGCGCGTGGTGGTACCTACTGTGCCGGATTGCTATGCCGCACTGGCCTGGCTGCACAGCCATTTTGTGCCCTTGAGTGATGAGTTTGACGATTACATAGCCCGGCCCAAACCCAATGGCTACCAATCGCTGCATACCGTAGTGCGCGACCATGCCGGCAAGCCGATTGAAGTACAGGTACGTACACAGGCCATGCATGACCACGCCGAAAACGGCGTGGCGGCCCATTGGGCCTACAAGGAAGCAGGCACCAAGGGCTATGCCGGTGTGTCCGCCAGCAGCGATTACGACGCCAAGATTGCCGTGTTGCGCCAATTGCTGGCCTGGGAGCGTGATCTGTCAGGCGCGCATACGGGCGAGGCGGGGCAGGGCGGCGTGGCGCAGGATGCAGCCCTGTTGGATGACCGCATTTATGTGCTGACGCCGGACGCCGCCGTGGTCGAGTTGCCTCAAGGCGCCACTGCAGTCGACTTTGCCTACAGCGTGCACACCAGCCTGGGGCACCGCTGCCGCGGTGCCAGGATTGACGGCCAGATGGTGCCGCTGAATACCCCCCTCAAGAACGGTCAAACCGTGGAGGTCACCACCGCCAAAGAAGGCGGCCCCTCGCGCGACTGGCTCAACCCTGAGTTGGGCTTTCTGGTCAGCCACCGCGCCCGCGCCAAAGTGCGCGCCTGGTTCAACGTGCTGGCCATGGGGGAGACCCTGTCCAAAGGGCGCGAAGCCGTGGAAAAGCTCCTGCAGCGCGAAGGCAAGACCTCGGTCAAGCTGGACGATCTCGCAGGGCAGTTGGGCTTTAATTCGGCCGACGCTTTGTTTGAGGTGGTAGGCAAGGACGAGTTTTCCCTGCGCAATATCGAGATCGTGCTGCGTCCGCCCGAGCCTGCACCCGAACACAACGAAGTGCCGCAGCTGAAGAAGCCCAGCACAGCTGGCCACGGCGGCAAGGGAGGGGTGTTGGTGGTAGGGGTGGATTCGTTGATGACCCAACTGGCCAATTGCTGCAAACCGGCCCCCCCGGACCTGATTACCGGCTTTGTGACGCGTGGCAAGGGTGTCAGCGTGCATCGATCGGACTGCTCCAACCTGCGCAACATGATTCAACGCAGCGGAGACCGCTGCATTGACGTGGCGTGGGGTAGCAGCGTGTCCGGCAAGGACCACAGCGTCTACCCGGTCGATGTGGCGGTGCAGGCGCAGGACCGTCAGGGATTGTTGCGCGATATTTCCGAGGTATTTACCAAGGAGAAGATGAATGTGATTGGTGTTCAGACCCAGTCGATCAAGGGGACTGCCTGGATGACGTTTACCGTGGAGGTGTCGGAGTCGGGGCGGCTGGCGAAGGTGTTGGGGATTGTGGGGGAGTTGGCCGGAGTGAGGTCAGCTCGGCGGCGCTGACTTTTTTGGGTTGGTGTTTTTCCCTGCGGAGCGGTTTTTGACTGCCCCCGCCCCTTACCCCGCCGGTAAGGGACGGCGGAGTTAAACCAATCGTCCCCGCAGTGAAAGCCTGCCGAGAAAAGCCTCAGTGCGACCGAAATCTAGTCCAAACACACATCAGCAAGTGCCACCCCGCACAGCGCTGCCAACGCCTCCACCACAATCCCATGGTCCTCCCGCTGCGGCACACCAGAAACCGTCACGCAGCCTACACACCCCGAACCTTTAACGCGAATCGGAAAGCCACCTCCATGATCCGCATAGTCAGCCAACGCAAGGCCGACTTTTTGCGCCAGTGAACTGCCGTCTTTCAGGTTGGCCCGTCCGATGGCGTAGGAACTGGTGTGCATCAACTCCACCGCGTTGCGTTTGCGCCGCGCCCATTCGGCGTTGTTCGGCGAGGTGCCCGGCATGGCGTAGAAAAACAGGGTTTCCTTGCCGCGCCGGATTTCTATGGTCAGCGCCTGCTGGCGAGCTTCGCAAATCGCCTTGATGCGCGTGCCCAAGTCCCAGGCCGTACCTTCGTCAAAGCGGTCCAGTTGCAGCAGTTGCTCTTGCAGTGCCAGGCGTTCAATGTCATGGTCCAGGCTCATCATTGGGTACCGAAAATGCGGTCGCCCGCGTCACCCAGGCCCGGCAGAATGTAGCCATGGCTGTTGAGTTCGCGGTCAATGGCGGCTGTGTAAATCGGCACATCCGGATGTGCCTTGTACATGGTGTTGATGCCCTCCGGGCAGGTCAGCAGACACAGGAATTTGATGGATTTGGGCTTGCAGGCCTTCAGGCGCGTCACGGCAGCAGCGGCCGAGTTGCCGGTGGCCAGCATGGGATCCACCACGACGATATCGCGCTCATCCATGTTTTTTGGCATCTTGAAGTAGTACTCCACAGCCTGCAGGGTTTCGGGGTCGCGGTACAGACCGATATGGCCTACGCGCGCGCCCGGAACCACCGACAGCACACCATCAAGAATGCCGTTGCCGGCGCGCAGAATGCTGACAAACACCAGCTTCTTGCCGTCAATCATCTTGGCGGTCATGGTCTCCAAGGGGGTTTCAATCACCACGTCCTGCAGCGCCATGTCGCGGCTCACTTCATAGGCCATCAGGCTGCTCAACTCATTGAGCAGGCGCCGGAAGCTGTTGGTGCTGGCGTCTTTCTTGCGCATCAGGGTGAGTTTGTGCTGCACCAGCGGGTGGTCAACCAGGTGCACATTGGCGCGGGCTGCGGGATCGATGGGAATCATGGTGTTCTTTCTTTTGTTGCAATGGATTTCTGAAGTGTGCGTGGCTGCCTTGGGGCGCAGGCTGCCGCTTCAGCGGCGGCCGCTGCCGAATATGCCGCCCAGCACGCCCCGGATAATTTGGCGTCCGACTTCACGGCCTATGGAGCTGGCCGCGCTTTTAATCAGTTGCTCGCCGGCGCTGGCGCGGGTGCGGCGGGTGCCACCACCCAGCAAATCGCCCAGTCCATCGAGCAAACCGCGCTCGGGTGCGGCCGGTGTCTCGGGTGCTGCTGCGGGTGTACCACGAACCGAGGGCGCGCGGACCGGCGCAGGCGTGGAAGTGCTGTCCGCAGCAACAGGCGCTGCGGCCAAGCGGGTTTGGGTGCGTCCCTTGATCGCCTCGAACGCCGACGCGCGGTCCACCGTTTTTTCATACACACCGGCGACGATGGAGTTATCTATCAATTCCTTGCGCTGAGCCGGACTGATCGGGCCTATCTGACTGGAGGGTGGCAAGACAAAGACGCGCTCAGTCAGGGCCGGGCGGCCTTTTTCGTCCAGCAGGCTGACCAGGGCCTCACCTACGCCCAACTCGGTAATGGCGGCGGCCACGTCCAGGCCCGGATTGGCACGCATGGTTTCGGCGGCAGCCTTGACAGCCTTCTGATCGCGCGGGGTGAAGGCGCGCAGGGCATGCTGTACGCGGTTGCCCAACTGAGCCAGTACGGAGTCTGGAATGTCCAGCGGGTTTTGCGTGACAAAGAAAACCCCCACGCCCTTGCTGCGCACCAGACGCACCACCAGTTCGATACGCTCGATCAGTACCTTGGGCGCATCGTTGAAGAGCAGGTGGGCCTCATCAAAGAAAAACACCAACTTGGGCTTATCGAGGTCGCCAACCTCGGGCAGGGTTTCAAACAGCTCACTCAGCATCCACAGCAAAAAGGTGGCGTACAAGCGGGGTGCGTTCATCAGCTTGTCGGCCGCCAGGATGTTGACCACCCCCTTGCCGGAACCATCGGTCTGCATGAAGTCAGCAATATTCAGCATGGGCTCGCCAAAGAACTGGTCGCCGCCTTGGGCTTCCACTTGCATCAGGCCGCGCTGGATAGCACCTATGCTGGCGGCGCTGATATTGCCGTACTCGGTGGTGTAGGTGGCCGCGTTGTCGCCCACGTGCTGGCACATGGCGCGCAGGTCTTTCATATCCAACAGCAGCAGGCCGTCGTCATCGGCAATTTTGAAAACCAGTTGCAGCACGCCTTCCTGGGTTTCGTTCAGGTTGAGCATACGGGCCAGTAGCAAGGGCCCCAGGTCGCTGACAGTGGCGCGCACCGGGTGGCCCTGGTCCCCAAACACATCCCACAGGGTGACCGGATAGGCCTGGAAGGCGGGCTCGTCAAAGCCGCGCTCCTTGATGAGCTTGCCGAGTTTGTCGCTGAGCGCGCCTTGCTGCGAAATGCCCGTCAAATCGCCTTTGATGTCGGCCATGAATACCGGTACGCCCCGGCTGGAAAAGCCTTCGGCCAGGGTTTGCAGGGTGATGGTTTTGCCGGTGCCGGTTGCCCCGGTTATCAGGCCATGTCGGTTGGCCTTGTCGGGCCGCAGAAAGCACTGGATGTTGCTCTTGGCTTGGGTGTGCTGGGCAATCAGTATGCCCTCGTCGTTGTTTTGTGCCATTGGTTTCCTGAAAAGTACAATCCCTACCGTAGGGTAACGAATTATTAAAGGATTTCGCGTGGCAGGACATAGCAAATGGGCCAATATTCAGCACCGTAAAGGTCGTCAGGACGAGAAGCGGGGCAAGATCTGGACGCGCATCATCCGCGAAATTACCGTCGCGGCCCGAGCTGGTGGCGGTGATCTGGGCATCAACCCGCGCCTGCGCCTGGC
>CANFIH010000050.1 GCA_947446855.1 Burkholderiales bacterium | reverse complement strand
TTTTTAAAGTCTTTTTATTTACTCTACTTCGAAATCCGCCTGCACCGTCATCAGCGCAGCCTTCGATTATGGCACGCTTTAATCAGACTTTCAAGAAAGTTCGAGAAAAATGCAAAAAGAAGTGCACTCCGCTCATCCCCCTCGCTCCTTGCACTCAGCGCAAGAACTAAACGCGATGCCGGTCGCTACCGGCACTAAGCCTGGTCAACAACGCCGGGGCTATTGCAATCAGGGGCAGCACTTCATCCGCGGCGCCATGCAAGATGGCCTCCCTGGGCATACCGAAGACCACACAACTGGCTTCGTCCTGCACATAGTTGTAGCTACCGCAGTCGCGCATCTCCTTCATTGCCTTGGCGCCGTCGTTTCCCATACCCGTGAGCATGATGCCAAAGGCATTGCGTCCGACCACCTTTGCCGCGGACTTGAAAAGCACCTCGACCGAAGGCTTATGCCGGTTGACCGTCTCCCCGTCTTCCACCATACAGACGTAGTTGGCACCGCTCTTGTCTATGCGGAACTGCTTGCCCCCTGGCGCTATGTAGGCGTGCCCCGGCAGCACACGCTCGCCGTGCGACGCTTCCTTCACCGCAATCTGGCACAGGCTATCGAGTCTGGCTGCAAAACTGGTGGTAAACCCCGGAGGCATATGCTGAGTAATCACGATGCCCGGAGAATCCGCCGGCATACGCGTCAATATTTCCTTGATTGCTTCCGTTCCACCGGTTGAGGCGCCGATGCAAATCAGCTTTTCTGTGGATATGCGACCGATCGGCAGGTTGTGGGGCGCAGCGCTCGCAGGCACAGACACCTTGCTGACGCCGGTTGAAGGTATGACGCTTCTACGCACATGTGCCTGGGCTGCGACCCGGACCTTGTCCACAATTTGTGAGGCCAGGTCATTGATGCCATCGACCAGGCCGATCCGGGGTTTGGCGACGAAGTCCACCGCGCCCAATTCGAGCGCCCGCATGGTGACCTCCGCCCCTCGTTCCGTCAGCGTGGAGATCATCACCACCGGCATGGGACGCAAGCGCATCAAGCGCCCTAAAAACTCAATGCCGTCCATCTTGGGCATTTCGATGTCCAGCGTAATAACGTCCGGATTGAGCTCCCGGATCATTTCACGCGCTACCAGCGGGTCGTTGGCGGTTCCTACGCACTCCATATCCGCTTGGCGGTTAATGATCTCAGCCAGCAAACTACGCACCAGCGCAGAGTCATCCACCACGACCACACGAATCTTCTTAGTCAAACCAAGTCCTCAAAACAAATCAACCGTACCGCCCGCGTTGGACCTGGCCACTGTGGCGGCATTACCCTTGCGCTCTTCCACGGCCAGAGTTTCCGGATGGGAATGCGCCAAGCGCTTCACCAGTGCCTTACCCGTCACAGGAAAGAAGCACACCTTGCGCGGGTGGATGTCCAAAACATCCTGGGAAACCACCGGGATGCGCTCCGTAGACAGGTAATCCTGCACAAACTGGGTGTTGCGCTCGCCCACATTCATGGTGGTAAATCCTGCCATGACCTGGGCACCGCCAAAAATTTTGGCCTGCATGGTCTCACGGCGTGCACCGAGCTTGAGCATTTCATTGATCAACAGCTCCATGGCGAACGAGCCATACCGCCCCGAGCCATCCCCGATATCGCCATCGGGCAGCATAAAGTGGTTCATGCCACCGACACGGGCCCGACCATCCCATAAACAGGCGGCAATGCAGGAGCCCAACACCGTCATGACCACGATGTCCTCGGTGGAAACAAAATATTCACCCGGCAAAACCTTCACCGCGTCGTACTGGAAGTGATGGTCCGCGTAAAAGAACGACGCCTCGCCGGGCTTTCGCGCCTGGGCCTTGAGCTGATCGACCCGGGACACCCGGCCGCCGGGCAACGTCTTGGGCGCGGGTGTGGCTGTGGCGAACCTGGACGTTGCTGCGGGCGTGACGGAAAAAGAGCTGCTCATGGACGCCCTGACCAGGGAGCGACCCCACCGCAAGCACGGACGTTCTGGCCGCTATCAGAGGCGCTCATATGCGGTCTTTCCCTTCAATACAAACAGATCTTTGGAATCGCTGAAATTTTCCGCATGCCCGACGAACAGAAGGCCGCCGGGCTTCATAACGCGGTGAATGCGTTCCAGCACGCGGCGCTGGGTCTCGGCGTCAAAGTAAATCATCACATTGCGGCAAAACACCACATCAAAGGGCTCCCGGAACGGCCAGTCATCCTTGATCAAATTGACGATCAAGAACTCCACAAAATGCTTGAGTTCCGGCTTGACCCGCACCAGGCCCGCGTTGGAACCCTTGCCACGCATGAAAAACGACTGTATCTGGGCCGGACTGAGCCCCTTGAGCGACTCCGCCTTGTAGACCCCGTGGCCTGCAGTGGCCAGCACCTTGGAGTCAATATCGCTGGCCTGTAGCGAGAAACGGGGGCGGCTGCCCAGTGCCTCGAGTGCGGTCATCACGATGGAATAAGGCTCCTCCCCGGTGGAGGCCGCAGCGCACCACACCTTCCAGCTCTGCGCCGCCGGTTTGGACTTCAAATGCTCGGCAAATATCTGGAAATGGTGCTGTTCGCGGAAAAACGAGGTCAGATTGGTGGTCAGTGCATTGACGAACTCCTGCCACTCCGCCCCGTCGGTCGCCTCCAGCCAGCTCAGGTACTCCTTAAAGCTGTTGTGCCCGGTGTCGCGCAAACGGCGCGAGAGACGGCTGTAAACCATGGCGTGCTTGCCGTCATGCAGACTGATGCCCGCATGCCGGTAAATCAGGTCCTGCACCCGATCAAAATCGGCATTGGTCCAGGCGAACTCCCGCCCCTGCATGCCGGGTGCATCACCTGTGGAGTCCGCAGCCGCACGTGCGATCATGTTGCCTCAATCCAAATTGTTATTGCTATCACTGCCCCCATGGGCCAAGCCTATTCGCCGGAACTGACCAGCCCCATATCCGGTGCAGACATCAGGCGCTCAATGTCCAGCAAAATCAGCATACGGTCACCCAGCGAGCCCAAGCCCATCACCGCACCGCTATCGATGACGCTTTCAATGTCCGGTGCGGCCTTCAAGGCATCTGGCGGAAGCTCCATCACATCACTCACCGAGTCCACCACGATGCCAACGATACGGGCACGCAGGTTCAGGATGATGACCACCGTGAAGCTGTTGTACTCGGCCTTCTCGCAGTTGAACTTCAGGCGCATGTCCACGATGGGAACAATCGTTCCGCGCAAATTGACCACTCCCTTGATGAAGGAGGGCGCATTGGCCACACGTGTGGGTGGCTCGTAGCCCCGGATCTCCTGCACCTTCAGGATGTCGATGCCATATTCCTCCTGGTCCAAGCGGAAGGTCAGGTACTCGCGGGTACCTGCGGATGCGAGTTCGTCCATTTTTTCCATCATTCCCATTGCGTGCTCCCTTAGTGCCTGGACCGGCGCACCAAAGCGGCGGTATCCAGAATCAGTGCGACCTTGCCGTCACCCAGAATGGTGGCGCCCGACACATTGGGCACCTTGCGGTAATTCGACTCCAAGTTCTTCACCACCACCTGTTGTTGGCCCAGCAACTCGTCCACCAGCAGCACCACGCGGCTGCCATCGGCCTCCACCACCACCATGATGTCGCTGTTCTTGTCAAAGTCAAAGCGCGGCACCTGGAACACTTTTTCCAGCTCGATCACCGGCATGTACTCATCCCGCACCTTGACCAGCTGCGAGCCCTGGCCCACGGTGCTGACCGCATCGGACTTGACCTGGAACGACTCCACCACCGAGGACAGCGGCAGGATGTAAACCTCGTCGCCCACCCCAACCGACATGCCATCCATGATGGCCAGCGTCAGCGGCAGACGCACGGCCACCCGCATGCCAAAGCCTTCAGCCGAGTCAATCTCCACCGTGCCGTTGAGCGCGGCGATATTGCGTTTCACCACATCCATACCCACCCCGCGGCCGGACACATCGGTGACCACTTCAGCCGTGGAGAAACCCGGTGCGAAGATCAGGCCCCAGACATCGGCATCCGACATCTGGTCAGAGACGTCCATCCCGCGCTCCCTGGCCTTCTTGAGAATCTTCTCGCGCGACAAGCCCTTACCGTCGTCGCGCACCTCGATCACGATGGAGCCGCCCTGGTGCGATGCCGACAGGGTAATCGTGCCGGTTTCGGGCTTGCCTGCAGCCAGCCGGTCGGCTGGCATTTCGATGCCGTGGTCGCAACTGTTGCGCACCAGATGCGTCAGCGGGTCGGTAATCTTCTCCACCAGCCCCTTGTCCAACTCGGTGGCCTCGCCCTGGGTCACAAAATCAACCTTCTTGCCCAGCTTGCCGGCCAGGTCGCGCAACATGCGCGGAAAGCGGCTGAACACAATCGACATCGGAATCATGCGGATCGACATCACCGATTCCTGCAGGTCGCGCGTATTGCGGTCCAGATCGGCCAGCCCGGTGAGGAGTTGCTGGTACACCGCCGGGTCCAGTGCGCGGCTGTTCTGCGCCAGCATGGCCTGCGTAATCACCAGTTCGCCCACCAGATTGATCAACTGATCCACCTTGCTGATGGCCACCCGGATCGTGGCGGCCTCCGGCTGCGCCGCCGGTGCAGCCGCTACCGCAGCCGCCTTGGTCACGGGTTTGATGCTGCCCTGCGGGTCAGCCGCAGGTGCTGCGAGGGCGACACTCACCTCGGGCGCGCCCCCAGGTGCGCCGGGCGCACCGTCAAAAAATCCATAACTGGCATCCGGCTCGGCTACCGGGGGCGTTGGCAGGGCAACAGCTGCTGCGCGAATGTCGATCTGCTCGCGCGCCACGTGAAAGGTAAACAAGTCCAGCAAGTCATCATCGGTCGAGGCCGTTTCCACCGCGAACACACGGAAGTCCTTGCGGTCTGAATCCAGCGTCCGGATCGTGCCCAGTCCGGGAATATCCCGGAACAACTCAGCCACCGCATCTGCCTGCTCGGGGTGCGCCAGCGGGCCGACCTTGATTTCCAACTGCCGTACGCCAACAGCTGTCGGCTCTGCCGGCTTCGCCACCGCGACGGGTGCAGGCGGCGGGCTTGCCGCAGGCTTGGCCTGCACCACCGGGGCGGGCGGGGCATTGCCCGCCGCCAGGTCCGCGATCCGCATCACGAGTTCGCCGGTCGGTGCCGCCGGGCTGGTGTCGCCAGTCTGGTGGCGTGCCAACAGGCTGCGCGACGCGTCTGCGGACTCCAGCAACACGTCCACCATGGCCGAATTGGGTTGCAGCTCATGGCGTCGCAAGCGGTCCAGCAGGGACTCCATCTTGTGCGTCAGCTCAGCCACGTCGGCAAAGCCAAAGGTCGCGGCACCGCCCTTTACCGAATGGGCACAGCGGAAGATGCCGTTGAGTTCCTCGTCATCGGCGGTCTCCAGATTCAGGTTCAGCAGCATGGTCTCCATCAAATCGAGGTTCTCGCCGGCTTCTTCAAAGAAGATCTGGTAGAACTGGCTCAGATCGATGTCGCTCCCTGCGGCGCCACTGTCTTGGTGCGTTTCTGACATGGTTTACTCCTGCAATTTATTTTTGGTCCGGTCCCTGCCGCATTTCAGCGGATGACCTTTTTCAGCACGTCCAGCAACTTGGCCGGGTCAAAGGGCTTGACCAGCCAGCCCGTGGCACCGGCGGCGCGCCCGGCCTGCTTCATCAGGTCACTGGACTCGGTCGTCAACATCAAAATCGGTGTGGTCTTGAACTGGGGATGGTCACGCAATTTGCGCGTCAGACCCAGACCATCCATGCGCGGCATGTTCTGATCGGTCAGCACCAGATCAAAAAATTGTGTCTGCGCTTTTTCATAGGCATCCTGCCCATCCACCGCCTCCACGACTTGGTAACCCGCTCCGAGGAGCGTAAAAGACACCATCTTCCGCATGGAAGGTGAGTCGTCGACGGCGAGAATTACAGGCATTCAAATGCTCCAGCTAATCATTCTTGGGGGTTCAGGATCAAAACAGCTCAATGGAACCAGCGTCCATCTCATCCTGGGTCACCGGGTTCGGGCGTTCGGGCACCTCCTCCACAAAGGGCACCGCCTCGCCATCTTCGGATCCCATGGACTCCGAAGCCAGACGGTAGGCACAGCCTTGCAGAATTTTGGAGGTGTGGCTGATCAACTGTGACGCAATGTCCTGGAATTGCAGTTCGGTCACAGCGGCGCGCAACGTCGTGCGCACGGCATCAAGCTCTTTGGAAAGAATCAGGTCGGGGGTGGCGAGGTTGGCGCTGGCAGCGGTAAAGCGCTCCATCAGGTTTTCCATGGTGTGGGCCAGCAAACCGTCCAGACGGTTCAAGTCATGCACCACCACCAACAAGGAGTCCTGTACTTCGGCCACCAGCATCAAGGGCATTTGCACGGAAGGCACGCTCGGTGGTGTCAGGGATGCATGCATGGTTACAAGCCTCTCCAGCCGCGCAGCAAAGCAAAGATATTCATATAGTCACCACCCCAATTTTTCTAGCTTCAAGGTTAGCATCAAACTTGGCGATTGTGGAAAAATTGACCAAGCTCATGATCTGCCGCAAGCAAAAGAACTTGCACGGGGCGCAAAACCAATCCGATAATGCATGCCAATATCAAGGCCCATGCTCACCACTGCCCCCCATCTCCAAGCGCTGAGCCTGGCCATCCTGCACCTCGAAGACTCCGAACTGGATCACCAACTGGTCTGCCGGGCTCTGCGCAAAGACAAACTGCCGTTTGCCATTACCCGCGTGGACTCCCTCGCAGACTTCGCACAGCAGCTTGCACAACACCCCTTCGACATCATCCTGGCCGACTACCGCCTGCCCGGCTTTACCGCGTTGGACGCCTGGGCCCTGCTCAAAGCCAGCCCGGCCAGGCTGCCGTTTGTGCTGCTGTCCGGCGCGATTGGCGAGCCGGCCGCCGTGGCGGCCATCCAGCTCGGCATCAGCGACTACCTGCCCAAAGACGACCTGCACAACCTGGCGCGCATGATCGGCAGCGCCATCGAAGTCTTCAAAGCCAAGGCGGCCGAGGCCCGTGCCGTGGCGGAGCTGGCCGCCTCGGAACGCCGCCTGGCCCACTTTGCCCAGCATCTGCAAAGCGCCATCGAGAACGAACGTGCCGCCATTGCGCGTGAAATCCATGACGACATCGGCGGCTCACTGGCGGCCGTGCGGCTGGACCTGGCCTGGATTGCGCGCCACGGGCAGACCGCCGAGATGCGCGAGCACGTAGCCACCGCCAACGACATGCTGCAACACGCCATTGGCGCCAGCCAGCGCATCATGATGAATCTGCGCCCGGCCATTCTGGACCAGGGCCTGCACCCCGCCATTCAATGGCTGGCCGAAAGCTTTCAGCGCCGCAGCGGCGTCAAAACCTCGCTGCTGGGCAACCAGCCCGGCATGCTGTCCAGCAAGGCCATACAACTCACGGCCTACCGCACCGCGCAGGAGGCCCTCACCAACATCTCCAAATACGCGCAGTGCAGCGAGGTCAAGATCGACCTGTCCGATGCCGAAGGCGTGCTGACCCTGGAAATTTCGGACAACGGTGGCGGCATCTCGGATGAGGCACTGGCCAACCCGCAGGCCTTTGGCATACGCGGCCTGAAAGAACGGGCCAAGGTGGTGGGCGGCTGGCTCGACATCAGCACCAGGCCCGGCCATGGCACCACGGTGATACTCACCATTCCGCTGGATGGCGACATCCGCTCCCCTCACGAGGCTGATTTCCTGTGATCAAAGTAGTTCTGTGCGATGACCACGCCATGGTGCGCCGCGGCATCCGCGATACCCTGAGCGAAGCCGTGGATATCCAGGTGACCGGCGAATCCGGCAGCTACTCCGAGGTGCGCGAAGTGCTGCGCACGGTAGCCTGCGACGTGCTGATTCTGGATTTGAACCTGCCCGGACGCGGCGGCCTGGAAGTGCTGGCCTCCCTGCGCGAAGGCGGCTCCACGGCGCGGGTGCTGATTTGCTCCATGTTTGCCGAAGACCAATATGCCATCCGCTGCCTGCGCGCCGGCGCCCACGGCTACCTGAACAAGGCCGGCGACCCGGCCGAACTGGTAGCCGCCGTGCGCACCATTGCCCAGGGCCGCAAGTACGTGACCGCAGCGGTGTCGGACATGCTGGTCAACAACCTGTCCGAGCCCACCTCCGAGACCCTGCACTCCACCCTGTCCGAGCGGGAACTGCAAACCCTGCTGAAAATTGCCTCGGGCAAAAAACTGTCGGAAATTGCCGAGGAACTGATGCTGAGCCCGAAAACGGTGAGCGTATACCGCGCGCGCCTGCTGGAAAAGCTCAAGCTCAGCAACAACGCGGAACTAACCGTCTACGCCATCCGCAACGAGTTGGTCTAGCCGAAAATATCGATCACCCGCCCCATCAGCGCGATGAAGGGCTGGTCCAGCATGGGCAGGGTGAAGGCAATGCCCACAATGCCCACCACCAGCGTGATCGGAAAGCCGATGGCAAAGATGTTGAGCTGCGGCGCCACCCGGGAGATGATGCCCAGCGCCAGATTGGTAAACATCAGCATGCCGATCATGGGCAAGGCAATCCACAGCGCGCTGGCAAACAAATCGGTGCCCAGCTTGTAGAGTTGCATACGGCCCACAGCCTGCAAAAAGTTCTGGTCGATCGGGAAGGACTGAAAGCTGCGGTTCACCGCCATCAGCACCATCAGGTGGCCGTTCATCACCACAAACAGCAGCGAAGTCATGCGCGAAAAGAAAATCGCCACGGCGCTGGACTGCCCGCCCATGCTGGGATCAAAGAACGAGGCAAAGTTCAGCCCCATCTGAAAGCCCACCACCTCACCGGCCAACTCCACCGCCGCAAACACCAGACGCACGGCAAAGCCGATGGACAGGCCCACGCCCACCTGCTGCACCAGCACGCCCGGGGCGCGGGCATCGTTAAAGCCAATGATCGGGGCCTCGGGCAAACCGGCCTGGCACACCAGCGCCACCAGAAACGCCAGCCCGATGCGGGCCCGCACCGGAAACACGCGCGAGGAAAACACCGGCGCCGACGTGAACATGGCCAGCACGCGGATAAAGGGCCAGAAAATCGGCGAGATCCAGGCCGCCAGTTGCGCCTCGGACAGGGTGATCACGCTGCGTACAACCCGGGCTAAGCCACAGCGCCGGGTATGGCTTCCATGGTGCGGCGTATGTATTCCACCAGCATGGTCAGCATCCAGGGTCCGGCAATGGCCAACACGGCGATCACCGCAATCAGCTTGGGCACAAAGGCCAGCGTGGCCTCATGAATTTGCGTGACGGCTTGAAACAGGCTCACCAGCAAGCCCACCACCAGGGCCACGCCCAGCACCGGCGCAGACACCATGAGCAACATCAGCAGGGCCTCCTGGCCCATGGTCAACACCATTTGTGCGTTCATGGCCTGCCCTTTTTAATTGACGAAACTGGCGGCCAGGGAGCCCACCAGCAGATTCCAGCCGTCCGCCAGCACAAACAGCATCAGCTTGAAGGGCAGCGCCACCAGCACCGGCGACAGCATCATCATGCCCAGCGACATCAGCACGCTGGCCACCACAATGTCGATCACCAGAAACGGAATGAAGATCATGAAGCCGATCTGGAACGCCGACTTCAGCTCACTGATCACAAAGGCCGGCACCAGCACCCGCATGGGCGCCACGGTCACCTTGGTGTCCGGCGGCAGCTTGGCCAGCTTCACAAACAGGGCAAAGTCGCTTTGCCGGGTCTGCTTGGCCATAAAGCTGCGCATGGGCGCCTCGGCCTTGCTCAAGGCCGTGTCGAACGGGATGCTGTTGTTGGTATAGGGCAGATAGGCCTCTTCGTAGACCTTGTCCAAGGTCGGCCCCATGACAAAAAACGTCAAGAACAGCGACAGGCCGACGATCACCTGGTTGGGTGGCGACGATTGCGTGCCCAGCGCCTGGCGCAGCAGCGACAGCACGATCACGATGCGGGTAAAGCCCGTCATCATCAAGAGCACGGCCGGCAGAAAAGACAGGGCGGTAAAGAACAGCAGGGTCTGGATCGGCACCGAGTAATTGGTGCCGCCCTGGCCGCTGCCAATGATCAGCGGCAAACTGCCCTGCGACTGGGCGTGGGCCAGGCCCTGCAGGCTCAGCGCCAGCAGCAACAGACCGAACTTGCATAGCGGGAAACTAATTTTTGGGGCTGCCACGGCGGACTCACACTTTCTCATGCGGCACCTGCTCCACGGCGGCCACGCTGTTTGGCCCATCGGCCGGCAGGGTGTGCAGGCACTGGATGGACTGCTGCGTCACCCCCAGCACCAGCCAGACGCGCGCATGGGGCGGCCCCACCTCCACGGTCACCACCTTTTGCTGCGGGCCCAGGGCCAGCATGGACACCATGCGCGTCGGGCCGGTCGCACCCAGGGTGCCCAGGCCGTAGCGCTTTTTGAAGTGTTCAATCAAAAACGGCAGGCTCACCAGAACGCACAGAAACAGGCCGATCAGAATCAGGGACTGGGTCATTCAAACCACAAGCTCAATTCTTGCTGACGCGGCGCAGCCGCTCGCTGGGTGTGACCACATCGGTCAGGCGGATGCCGAACTTGTCATTCACCACCACCACTTCGCCCTGGGCGATCAGGTAGCCGTTGACCAGCACATCCATGGGCTCGCCCGCCAGTGCGTCGAGCTCCACCACCGAGCCCTGACCGAGTTGCAGAATGTGCTTGATCGGCACCTTGGTGCGCCCCAGCTCCACCGAAAGCTGCACCGGAATATCCAGCACCATATTGATATCCTGGGCCGAACCATCCGCATTGCTGCCGGTTGAAAAAGGCCGTGGGGTTTCGCCCGAGAGCACGGAGCCGTTTTGCGCATCTGCGCCGGAGCTGCTGGACTTCTGCTCCATCAGGGCTTCGGCCCAATCGGCCATGCCGTCGTCGGCGGCTGCTTCGCCGGATGTATCTTCAATGGCCATGTCGTTCCCCTAACCAATTTTGGTCGTTACCGCGTAAAGCCTTTTCTATGCGAATTGCATATTTGGCATTGTGGGTGCCGTAGTTGCACTCGAATATTGGAACACCATCCACGGTCGCCTGAATGCGCGATTCGCGCTCCAGCTCAATAAAGTCGCCTTTCTTGAGCGAAAGCAGCCGCTCCACCGTGGCATCGGCCGTGGCCAGCCTGGCTACCAGTGTGACTTCAGCCGCCTGGATCTCGCGCGTCAGCACATTGACCCAGCGTTTGTCCACCTCCACCGAGTCGCCCTGGGTGCTGGAGTACAGCACATCGCGGATCGGCTCCAGCGTGGAGTACGGGAAACAGAAATGGATGGCACCGGTGATGTCGCCGATTTCCAGCTGGAAGGAGGTAGAAATCACAATCTCGCTGGGCGTGGCAATGGTCACGAACTGGGGCTGCATTTCAGAGCGCTGGTATTCCAGCTCCAGCGGGTAAATGCCGGTCCAGGCCTTTTTGTACTCTTCGGCGATCACATCCACCAGGCGGTTGATGACGCGCTGCTCGGTGGCGGAAAAATCGCGCCCTTCGATACGCGTGGGAAACTTGCCGATGCCGCCGAACAGGGTGTCAATCACGCCAAACACCAGGCTGGGCTCGCACACGATCATGCCGCTGCCGCGCAGGGGACGAATCGCCACAATGTTGAAGTTGGTGGGCACCGCCAGCTCGCGCAAGAAGGCGCTGTAGCGCTGCACGGCCACCGGACCGACCGAGACTTCGGGGCTGCGGCGGATGAAATTGAACAGCCCTTGGCGCAAATTGCGGGCAAAGCGCTCGTTGACGATCTCCATGGTGGGCATGCGCCCACGCACGATGCGCTCCTGGCTGGAGATGTTGTACAGGCGCACCTCGCCATGCTCGGCCGCCTCTTCAACCGAGCGCTGGCTCTCACCCGTGACGCCTTCCAGCAGGGCATCGACTTCTTCCTGGGAGAGAAATGACTCACTCATGGTGCAACTTCCCTTACGCGCTTACTGAACAATAAAACTGGAGAACAGCACACCGGTCACCGGCATGTCCGCGTGCTCCGTCGCCTTGGCTTTTTTCTTGGCTGCGCCCGCCGCAGCATGGGGCTCGGCCTCGCCGCCGCCAAACGGCAGCACGGCCTCGTGCAGAATTTCCTTGGCCAGCAGTTCCTTGCCCTCGGTGGTCAGCAACTCGGTGGCCGTTTTCTGGGAGATCAGCATCAGCACGCCGCTGCGAATGGTGGGCAAAAAGGCCTTCACCTGGTCAGAGGCATGGGAGTCGGTTACCACCAGCGTGATGCCGATCTGTGCCACGCGGTCGCCGCCGGCGTCCGCCAGGTTCACCACCATGTTGTCCATGGGCAGGTACGCAGGGGGTGTCGGGTGACCGTCCTTGGTCGCGTTCTTGGCCGGTTCTTCCACGCCATCCTCGGCGGCCGCCGCAGCGCGCTGCTTGCTGATATACCAGTAGCCACCGCCCCCTGCCAGGGCCAGCACGGCTACCGCTGCGCCAATGATGATCAGCAATTTCTTGCTTTTTTTCGCCGGTGGCTTGGCTTCGCCTTCGGCTGCTTCAGGTGCAGTAGCCACTGTTATTCCTCACGTACTGTATTTAGCTGATTATTCGCCCTGTCAATCCGTTCAAAGGATGAATAAAGCAGGTGTTTGTGCAGCCTATCTTGCTTTGCGCCCGTTTGCGGACCGCGTTAAACAAATAGATCCACGGAGCGGCCGGCCACCGCAGGCGCGCGCCGACCTGTGTCCGCCGCCGTGACCGTGGCCACCTGCAGCGGAGCCACCAGGCCCTGGCGCGCCGCTGCCTGGCGGGCGCGCTGCCCGTTGCTGTTGGCATCGCCCGCGCCCGAACTGCCCACCGACACGCCCGTCAGCACCAGACCTTCGCGCTGCAACATGTCCTTCAAATGGGCGCCGGCGCCCTCCAGCAGGCCACGGGTTGCCGCTTCGTCGCTACGGAAGGTGATTTGCGCCTCGTTGCCCTGCAGGTGGATGCTCACCTCCACAGGCGCATGGCCCAGGCCATCGAGCTTGAGCTCGGCGTTTTGCACATTCTGCGAAACCCAGTAGGTCACCTGCTCGGCCACCTGCATTTCGGGCGTGGGCGCTGCCGCCTGCAGGCCGGACTGCGAGGTGTCGGGTGCGCTGACGCCCAAAGCAGTACCGGCGTAGCCTGGCTCCACGGCTTTGGCGCTGCCGGCCAGCCGCTCACTCCATGGTTTTTCCTGCCTGGCCAGCAAAGTGGCGAACACCGGCTCTGCCGCTCTGGTCAACTGGGGCGCACCGGCTTGCTCCACAGCCGCCATGCGCTGGGTGTCACGGGCTTGCGCGCGCTCCGCGGCAGGTGAGGCCATGCTGCTGCTCACTGCGGCAGCGTCGCTACCGGCCTGTGCCATGTCTTTACCGGGCTTGCCATGGCCGGCTGGCTGCTGCTGGGTTTGTGCGGTAACCGCATCGGCGGCCTGCAGCTCTGTGGGCAAGCTGTTGTTGCCGCTGGCTGACCCGGCACCGGCAGACGTACCAGCGAGCGCGCTGGCCGAAGCGTTGCCGGGACGGCGGGCCGGTGCATCTTGCCACTGCGGCCGGTCCGCCGAGGCCGGCTGCGCGCCGGGCATCGCCAACGGACCCAGCGGCACGGCGGGCGTAGAACCCGCAACGGGCAGGGCAGCGTCTGCAGGCAGATCGGTAGTTTGCAGCAGAGGCCCGCCCGTTGATGCCACCGACGGGGTTAGCGCCAAGGCGGCCGCACCGGGGGCGGCCACCGCCGCAGCCAGCGGGGATGCCGCTGCCGCGCTTGCGGCTGCTGCTGCGGCTGCTGCTGCGGCTGCTGCGGTTGCGGCCTGTGCCGCGCCAATTTGGGGGTTTTGTTGCAGCAGCATGCCGGCATCAAAAGCGGCGGGTACCAGCGTTGCCGCATCAGGTGGCGGCCCATCGGTCGCGGCAAGCGCCGGCACCGCGGCGTCCGCCGGGGCATCGCCCAGGGCACCCAGAATGGCCATAAAGCCTTGCCCGGCGGCGTCTGCAGACGCGGCGCCCTTGGGGCCGTGGCCATCGGAACGGGAGGCTGCCTTGTGCGTGCTGCTGTTACCGGCGCTGGGGAGGGCTTTTTCAATGCTCATGGCGTGTCTTCCATAGTCTGCAAGGGGTTGCCCCGGGTGTAACGCATGGCGGCAAATTCGTCGGTGGCGCGCTGCTCGCGGCGCTGCTGCACCAGGTTGAGCGCAAGATGGCGGCTCTTGAGCACCTGCTGGAAGCCCGCCAAGCGGGATTCCGCCTGCAACAGCACCTGGTGCGCGTTGGCAAGTTGCTGCGCCAGGTTGCGGATCACGCCCTGCTGCAGGGTGACGGCGTTTTGCAGCCGGTCCATGAACTGGTAGTGGTGCTTGATCAGCTCCACCGACAGGTTCACCGCATGGCCGCCGATCCAGCGCGCATCGGTGTCATTGGAATAGTTGGTGAGCTGGTCCAACTGGTTCTGGGCGGCATGCAGGGTGCGCTGCGCCTGCGCGTGCTTGCGTGCCTGCGCATCGCGCTGTTGCGTGGCTTGCTCAATCGCCAACTCCAGGGCTTTGAATTTAGGCATGCGGCACTTTCATGCTTCAGGCCCGGACGGCGTTGCAAGCCTGCGCCATGTGGTTCACCACATGGCCGAAGGGCGCGGACTCGAACATATCCTGCTGCAAAAACTGGCCCATGCCCTCGTGCAAGGCAATGGCCTCGTCGAGTGCCGGGTCCGAGCCCTGGGCATAGGCGCCGATCTGCACCAGATCGCGGCCCTTCTCATATTTGGAATACACGGCCCGGAAGCGCCGGGCCAGCTCAAAGTGCTCGCGCGTGACCACGTTGTGCATCACCCGCGAGGCGGATTGCTCGACGTCAATGGCCGGGTAATGCCCCGCCTCGGCCAGGGTGCGCGAGAGCACGATGTGGCCGTCCAGAATGGCGCGCGCCGCGTCGGCAATCGGGTCTTGCTGGTCATCGCCCTCGGACAGCACGGTGTAGAAGGCGGTAATCGAGCCCACACCGTTCAAGCCGTTGCCACTGCGCTCCACCAGCTGCGGCAGCTTGGCAAAGCAGCTGGGCGGGTAGCCCTTGGTCGCTGGCGGCTCGCCTATGGCCAGCGCAATCTCGCGCTGGGCCATGGCGTAGCGGGTGAGCGAGTCCATCAGCAGCAACACATGCTGGCCCTGGTCTCTGAAGCTCTCGGCAATCGCCGTGGCATAGGAGGCACCCTGCATGCGCAACAGCGGCGGCGCATCAGCCGGTGCGGCCACCACCACCGAGCGGGCACGGCCCTCGGCGCCCAGAATGTCTTCAATGAATTCTTTGACTTCGCGGCCCCGCTCGCCAATCAACCCGACCACGATCACATCGGCCTGGGTGTAGCGGGCCATCATGCCCAGCAGCACCGACTTGCCCACGCCGGAGCCGGCAAACAGCCCGATGCGCTGGCCGCGCCCCACCGTCAGCAGGGCGTTGATGGCGCGCACGCCGGTGTCCAGGCTTTGGCGCACCGGGTCGCGGTCCATCGCGTTGATGGGTTTGCGCTCCAGCGGTTTGGCGGCCACGTTCAGAATCGGGCCCATGCGGTCCAGCGGCATGCCTTGCGAATCCACCACCCGGCCCAGCAGGCCGTCGCCCAGAGGCAGGCGCAGCATGCCGGTGTCGGTTGCAAAGTCTGCGGCCGTGGCGCCATGCAGGCGCGGCACCGGCACATAGTGGGCCGCAGGGGCCACACTGGCGCCACTGGACAAACCATGCACGTCACCGGCCGGCATCAGAAAGGCCCGGTCATTCGAAAAACCCACCACCTCGGCCAGCACTGGCTCGCGCGAGCGCGAGGTCACCACGCATTGCGAGCCCACGGGTGCGCGCAAGCCGCTGGCTTCCAGCACCAGACCGGCCAGGCGGGTCAGGGTGCCGCGCACTTCCAGCGTGGAGCCGCGCTCCACGCGGTGTTGGGCGCGTTGAAAAAAATCCAGCCATTGCGCCTGCGTGCCGTCCCCGGCTGGCGGGCTTTCGGGCCGGTCCAGGGTGTCAGCGGACGTCATGGTCCTGCTCCCAGCTCGACTCCAGACCCAGGCTGGCCACGGCCTTGTGCCAGCGGCGCTGCACCGTACCGTCCACCACGGTGCCGGCGGCTTCCACCAGACAGCCACCGGCGGTAACGCTGGCATCGGGCACCAGGGTCAGGCCCAGGTTGGGAAATTCGCGCACCAGGTCTTCGGCAAACACATCCAGATCCACCGGGTGCATGCGCACCGCAGCCATCTTGCAATCCACGGTCAGCATGCCCAGTGCTTCGCGCACCACGGGTTGCAATGCGTTGGGGTTGGTGGTGAGCTCACGCCGCAGCACCTGGCGGGCCAGCTCGCAGGCCAGCTCCAGCACGCCCTTGGCCATGGCCTGTTGCGATTGCTCCACCCGGTCCTGGGCCGACTTGAGCAGACCCAGCAGGCGCTGCGCCGCAGCCTGACCCTGGGTGTCCATGTATTGCTGGATCTGGCGCTGGCCCTCCAGCGTGGCCTGCGCATGGCCCTGGGCGTAGCCATCGGCAAAGCCGGACTGGCGCGCAGAGTCATCGCGCGCGCGGTCTTCGGCTTCGGCCTGGGCTTTGACCTTGGCGGCAAACTTGAGAGCGGCCTGGTCCACCGGGTCAAAAGCCCAGCTGCTGGCGTCGCCAATCTGCTCGGCGGGGATAAAGGAGGAATGGGCGCGTGACATCAGACCATGGCGTCGTCGCCACCTCCGCCGCCGATGACAATCTGGCCCTCGTCGGCCAGACGGCGCACGGTCTTGAGAATTTCCTTTTGCTGCGCTTCCACTTCCGACAGACGCATGGGCCCGCGCGACTCCAGGTCCTCCTTGAGGGTGGCGGCGGCGCGGGTGGACATATTGGCCAGGATCCGGTCCTTGAGCTCGGGCTGCGCGCCCTTGAGGGCCACGATCAGCACATCGGTCGATATTTCCTTGAGCACCATCTGGATAGCCTTGTCGTCGAGCTTGATGACATCGTCGAAGACAAACATCTTGTCCATGATCTTTTGCGCCAGGTCCGCATCGTGGTTGCGGATGGACTCGATCACGGTGCCCTCGATGGCGGTGCCCATCAGGTTGATCATTTCGGCTGCCGTCTTGACGCCGCCCAGCGAGGCCTTGCGGATCTTGTCGCCACCGGCCAGCACGTTGAACAGCACTTCATTCAGGTCTTTGAGCGCGGTGGGCTGAATGCCTTCCATGGTGGCTACGCGCAGCATGACCTCGTTGCGCTGGCGCTCGGGCAGGCACTTGAGCACGTCAGCGGCCTGATCAAACTCCAGGTGCACCAGGATGGCGGCCACGATCTGGGGGTGTTCGTTGCGCAGCAGCTCGGCCACCGACAGCGGGTCCATCCACTTCAGGCTCTCGATGCCGGAAACGTCGCCGCCCTGCAGGATGCGGTCAATCAGCAGCGCGGCCTTGTCGTCGCCCAGGGCCAGCTTGAGCACCGAGCGCACATAGTCACCCGAGTTGGACACCAGCAGGCTGTGCGAGGCAGCTACGCCATGGAACTTACCCACCACCTCGTCCACCCGCTCGCGCGTGATTTGCGAGGTCTTGGCAATCGCCTCACCGAGCTTTTGCACTTCTTTGGGTGACAAATGCTTGAAGACTTCCGACGCCTCGGCTTCGCCCAGAGACATCATCAGGATGGCAGCGCTTTGCAGACCGTCTTCGTTTGGCATGGTATTGGTGGCTCCCGGGTTTAGGCGGCAGCTTCCCCGTTGATCCAGGTCTTCACGATGTTGGCAACCGCAGCCGGATTATCGCGTGTGAGTTGGCGCGCTTCTTCCATGCGCAGCTCGGACGGGCTCAGCTGCGCGGGCTCGTTGCTGACGCGCGGTGCGGCCAGTTGTGGCCGCTCGGGGCGCTCGGACTCCAGGGCATCGAGCTGGGCCTCGCGGTTTTGCAGCGCAGGGCCACGGGCGCTGCCGCTGCTGAGGGACTTCATGGCCGGCTTCACAAAGCCCAGCAGCACCAGCGCCGCCAAGGCCAAGGTGCCCAGCGGCCAGGCCAGGCTTTGCACCAGGTCCATGGCGCCCGGCTGGCGCCACAGGGGCACCTCGGCCACTTCGACCTTCTCGCTGGCAAACGGGGCGTTCATCAGGTTGACCGAGTCGCCCCGATCCTTGTTAAAGCCCACGGCCTCGCGCACCAGGGCAGTCATTTTCTCGATCTGCGCGTCGGTCAGCGGCGTGCTGGTGACCTTGCCCTTGGCATCGGTCTTGACCATGTGGTTGAGCACCACCGCCGCATTGATGCGCTTGACCACGCCGGAGGCCCCTTTGACCACCTGCACCGTCTTGTCGACTTCGTAGTTGACGATGGATTCCTTCTTGCTGCTGGCATTGCCGCCCGATTGGCCGGCAGCGGTGAGGGCTTGCGGCTGGCCGTTGATGGGGGCAGACGAAGCGGCAGGCGGTTGGTTGGAAGTGGCACCCGGCACGCCGCTGGCGGCGCCGCTGCCACCGGTGCCATTGCTGCTTTCCACCGTCTGCTGGCTGCGCACGGCGCCGTCGCCGGGCGTCAGGTTGGGCTTGTGCGATTCGGTGGTGGACTCGGTTTGTGAGAAGTCCACCTCGGCTGTCACCTGGGCGCGCACGTTTTGCACACCGACCAGGGGCTCCAGGATGTCCAGAATACGGCGGCTGTAGACCTGCTCCAACTGCTGGGCATATTGCAGTTGCTCGGCATCCACATTCAGGCTGGAGCCGCTGCCGTCGCTGGGCTTGGAGAGCAGCTTGCCGGTGTCATCCAGCACGCTGACGGCGCCGGCGTCCATCTCCGGCACGCTGGAGGCCACCAGATGCACGATGCCGGCCAACTGCGCCTTGTCCAATGTGCGGCCAGGGTTGAGGCTGAGCAGCACCGAGGCCGAGGGCTTTTGCTGGTCGCGGAAAAAACCGTTCTGGTTCGGCAGCGCCAGATGCACCCGCGCATTGGCCACGGAGGCGATGGACTGGATGGAGCGGGTCAGCTCGCCTTCGAGGCCGCGCTGAAAGGTCAGGCGCTCCTGGAACTGGGTCATGCCAAAGCGGTTGGACTCCATCATCTCAAAGCCCGATACCGCGCCCTTGGGCAGGCCCAGGGATGCCAGCTTGAGGCGCGCATCGTGCACGCGATCGGCCGGCACCAGGATGGCACCGCCGCCGTCCGAGTACTTATAAGGAATGTTCATGGTGCCCAGCTGGGCGATGACGGCGCCACCATCCTTGTCGGCCAGGTTGGAGTACAGCACCCGCCATTCGGCTTGACGCCCCATCACCAGGCCGCCCACGGCAATGGCCACAAACAGCACCACGCCCATCACAAGGCGCATGCGCTGGCCCTGCTCCATGGCGTTGAAGCGTTGGAGGATGCTGGGGTTCACAGAGATGGCGGCTGGTGCGGACATGATGGCTTCCAATAGAGCAAGGCCCACTTCACCTTGCATGTTGGAACCGATTATTCGACCCACCCCGCAAAACATTAGCTTGAAAAGCGCGGCTTTTACCCTCTATTTGAAAATAATGCCCGTCCCGCCCCGGCCCTAGTATTGGACCCAATCAAGTTCCCAAAAGAAGCTGCCATGGACCTCAAACTCTCACCCCTGACGATGCCCACCGCGGTGCGCCCCGGCGCGGCGGTGCGACCTGGCTCCGCAACCGGTGCCGCAGGCACCCAGGGCGTGGGCGGCGGCTTCTCGGGTGCCCTCAAAAGCGCCCTGAATTCGGTGAGCGCCGCACAAAACGAATCCACCCGCCTGCAGCAGGAAGTGCAGATGGAAAACCCCAAGGTCAGCCTGGAAGAGACCATGGTGGCCATCCAGAAAGCGCAAATCGGCTTTCAGGCCACGCTGCATGTGCGCAACCGCATGGTGCAGGCCTACACCGACATCATGAACATGCAGGTATAAAAAAAGCCGCTGGGCTACAGCGGCTTAGGGTTCAGTGCAGCAACTGCTGCCCTTCGAAACTTTGCTCGCAGTGCGCCAGCCAGGGCTCGGCCAGGTAGCGTATCTGCGCGTCGTTATGCAGGATGCGCTGCATGATCTGCGACTTGATGGCCCGCGAGGCCTTGTCCAGCTCCTGCGACTGTGCGCTGTAGCGCAGCTGCTCTATCAGCACCGCGCAGGCACCTTCGTAGCGCACCACGCCATCCCAGTCTTCGGCCTTGGCGGCCTCCAGCATTTTGGCGCTGCTGTCTTCGATGGCTTGGTAGTATTCAATAAGTTGTTGTGACATTTGAAGCTCCAACGATCACATCACTTTGTTAGCCGCACTTTGTTCGGCACCCATCTGCTTCCAGCCGGAAGCAATGGGCTCCATCACCCTCAGCACTTCGGCCAGCGCGGCATCGTCGTTCTTCAGGTTGGCATGTGTCAGGCGCAGCACGCAATAGCCGTACAAGCCATTGAGGTTGGCAGCAATGTCGCCACCCTTTTCCAGATTGAGGGAGGGCTTGAGCGCCTCGTCGATGATGCGCACGGCCTTGTTAAGTTGTTCGCCTTTGGTAGCAATATCTCCGCGTGCCAATGCAACGCGAGCCAATCCTACGGCCCGCATCAGGCCTTCAAACAACATGTTAACCAGCTGATGAGGCGTTGCGTCACCCACTGCAGTCTCCACACCGACACGTTGGTAAGCTGAAGCTGCGCGAAAACCGACTGAAGTAAACATGGTGGACCCCATTGTGTTTGTTACTTTAGTTATCGGCACAACAGCGTGCAACTCAAGCTCTTTTTTAGACAACACTTACCTCAAGCGGTAGACTTGTTCCATAGTGTTACTTGTTGCGTGACATACGAATTCAACGCATTTAATGAGGCCATCTGTGCATCCAACGCGCTATAGCGTGCGCGCAAGCGTGTCTCAAATAAGGTCGCCGCATTGGTGACCTTGGTCTGTGCAGCGGTATTCGTGGCAAGCACCTTTTGCAGGGCTGCAGCCTCGTTGGTCACCGAGCCGCCGCTACCAAGCATGCCTTTACCCAGCACTTTGAACTTCAAAGCAAAACCATTTGTCAGTGGGTCATTGTTGTTATTAGTGAAGAGTTGCTGCAAGCTGGTGCCGCTGTTAGCGGCCACACTCAGCTTTGGCGTATTGATCGTCAGCGATCCATCGCGCTGCTGCTCCAGCCCAACCTCAGAGAGACGCTGACTCGTTGCACCCAAACTACTTGAACTAAGCATGCTGCGCAGGACGTTGCGCATACCAACCAACACGGAATCTCCTTGAAAAAGTCCCGCCACTTTGGTTGCAGCATCGAATTTAGTTAGGTCCGCCAGGGTCTGGTTCAATGTGTTGTATGCCGTAACAAAATCATTGATGTTCTTCACTGCTGGGGTTACATCCTCGCTAATCGTCATCGTCAACGGCGCTTTCGCTTCAGTACTCAACCCATAATTTTTGGTTGTAGTGCTCACTAGATTAATAGTTACTCCAGGCAGGCTATTGTTTAGCGTGTTGGTTGGAGAAGTAACCGCCAGTCCATTGATGCGAGCCATAGAGTTTTGCCCATACTGCACAGGAATTCCGGCTGCGGCCATTCCGGTTGCCTTGGTAGCAGGGGTCGCTGGGTCAAACACCAGACCCGCCAGAGCAGTATCTGCAGAAGTCACCTTAAAACCTTCTGCAGCCCCCGTCGATTTGGATGAGAGCAGCAGGCGCTCATTCGTACCGTCGTTGAACACTGAAGCCGTGACCCCTGCGTTGGCAGCATTGATCTTATTGGCAATATTGGCAATATTGTCTGTAGCCAAGATTGTTACATCCACCGCTGAAGCTGCACTAGATGTGAAGCTTGCACCTTCCGCTGTCCAAGTACCCAGTTGAATGGTGAGAGTACCGGCACCCAACACTTTACCCGGAGCGATTGCCGCTGAAGACACCGACTGTTGCTGAGCCAGCTGATCCACATCCACACTAATAGTCGTGGCACGTGCCGCACCCGTAGCAGTCACGGTAGCCGCACTGGTATTAGACGACGAGGCGTTCCGAGAAGCCCAAACCGTTGGATCGGATATGCGGGTAGCCACGTCGGTAAGAGCTGAAATTTGCGACTTGACGTCCCCAAAACCGGAAATCTGCGCCTGAACGTTTGTAGCTTTGACGGCAAGATTTTTTAAGGGCTGTTTTTCCAGCGCCACAAGTTGCGACACGATACTGGTGACATCCAGCCCACTGCCAATGCCCGCTGATGAAATAGTGGCCATGCATGCCTCCTAGGTAAACCATACTAACGAGATTATCGTGAGTAATCACTCAACGTGAACGGTCCATTTAGCCTGCGAACTCCAGGCATTTCGCGGTCCTAGTCTCTGCGTAGCTATCGGTACTGGTAATTTTTATGAAGTGCCAAAGTAAAACTTGAAATCACCCGTACTTTCCAATCGCAAAAAAGGTGACAACAGATGAACTGCAGTCACCTTTGCAATGAACCCGATCAAACCGGGTTCATTGGATAGGCTGTCGCTTATCGCAACAGAGCCAGCACACCTTGCGGAAGCTGGTTGGCCTGAGCCACCATGGCGGTACCCGCCTGCTGCAAAATCTGTGAACGCGACAAGTTGGCTGTTTCTGCCGCAAAGTCGGCATCCTGGATCCGGCTACGAGCAGCCGACAAATTCTCAGAACTCGATTGCAGACTATTCACCACTGCCGTAAAGCGGTTTTGCGTGGCACCCAGGTTGGCACGCAGGGTATCCACCTGACTCAAGGCACCGTCAACAATCGTAATGGCCTTGTTGGCACCCGCCACAGTGGAAATGTCAACCGACGACAGTGTGGTAAGCGCAGCCGAAGTTGTGCTCAAACCTGCATCCGCAGCCACCGAGCCCGCAACGGTGAATCCGGTTCCCGAGCTCAGC
>CANFIH010000049.1 GCA_947446855.1 Burkholderiales bacterium | reverse complement strand
GGCCCCTGTCGATAACTTGGCGAACTGCCTCTTCTTTGAACTCAGCTGTGTATTTGGCTCTTTGCATTTACATTTCTCCCATTCAGATTTTGACAATAATATTTGTCTACTGAATTGGGGGAATGCCACATCTTCAATTTGAGACAAGGCGATTTTGAGAACAGTGTCGGGATTTTCCGCAAACTTTTCGTCTTGGTAACCAAACTCTTTTACGTCGCCAGCCGTCAGAGTTGAGAATGCGGCCACGCAGGCATATTGCACATCCGGTTTTTGCGACATGATGCAATGCAGGGTCAAGACCACCTTGCAAAAGGGGAGGATTACCCATTCACACGATTTTCTACTCCCAGAAACAAAAAAAGCAGCCGGAGCTGCTTTGTCTTGAGCCATATGGGCATCAATGAACCACCAATTGAGCCAACTTTTCTGCCATCCTGGCTACCTGACGCAAGCAGTTAAATCAGAAAGAAACTGCGACACAAGCTCGCTTCCCTCGTGAGGCGCCCACTCCGCCAAATCTTTAGGTTGTGCAGGGTCAAAAGGCCCAGCCTTGACTTCCAACAACATCGAGCCAGGAACCAAAGCCAACACGGTGTGCCAAGTGTCTGGCGTTACCTCTACACCCACCGCAACATTGGGGCCGTATTTTTCAGAGCCAAAGTTCACTACCTGCTGCACCTGCCCAGCATCATCAAAAGTCACCAATGCCATCAGGCCACGCACAGCCACCAGTAACTCATCGCGAGGAACAGATGCGTGCCGATGTGGTCGGATATAACTGCCTGGCTCAATGGCGTTGAACAGACGCTGACAAGGTTCAGAAAAATCAGTGTGAATATTTTGATGCTGACGCAAACGCGGTGAGGCTTCGGCCTGCATCACCAACTCATTCAGTTGTGAAGAGGAAAAAATCTTCACTGTTACCCCTCTGTCATGGAAGGCATCAGCGAGCCAACGATCTGCCGAACTGCTTGCTCTGCAGAAAACTGTCGATCAAACAATGTTTTACAACGCTCTGACAAAGAAGTATCGCTGTCCACCTGCTCCAAAAGCGCATGCGCCAGTTGCGAGAGCTCATCAATCTGATGACTTTCGCAAACTTGCCCCACACGCTCAGACCGAATCAACTCAGCAAGATCATTGCCAGCATTCACATTGGCCAGCACAGGCAAGCCACTTTGCATGTAGGTCAAAAACTTACCGGGAATATTGTGCGACTTGTGACGCGCATCTAGCGCCACAAGACCAACACTGCACTGTGCATACAAGTCCGGAATTTCGTCAGGATCGATTTCGTCAAAAAACAGCACATTCGACAGCCCGCGTGCTTGAGCCTCAAGACGCAAGCGCGGAGCATCACTGCCTCGACCAACAAATAAAAATCCCACGTCATCACGCAGCTGCATGAGATCCGCAAGATCCAGCAAGATGTCCATGCCTTGCGCCACACCCATATTGCCAGCGTACACAAACACCTTGCGTCCAGCCACTGGCGTCTGATTCACGCGTATCGAACAACGATGGTGTGTAGGTTTGTCCAACCAGTTTTGCAGCACTTCAAGACGTCGTCCGGGCTTACTTAGCCACTTGGCAAAGTACGACTGGTTACCTGGCGTCTGGACACCGATGACATCGGCCACGGCATACTGGTAACGGGCCACTGCATCAAAAAATCGGTATGGCAGGCCTCGCCCCATCAATCCCATGTCCACGGCCCACTCAGGGAAGATGTCACGAATGATCAGATAGCCTTTGCAGCCACTGGATTTCTTTATCGAGCTGGCTAGGGGCCCATGAAAAATTGATGGCGCGTACCAAATCACCCCGTCCCAGCGTTGTCCAGCCAGCGAACTGCGTCGCAGATTGCGCAGCATCGCAAAAGGCATGAGCAATTCGCCAAGAGTGCGTCGAACATACCCAATATCTTTGGTCCGTGGTGCCCGCAAACGCAACACCTCTACACCCGAGACCTCATCCAATTGCCAAGGTTTCCCCAAATCCGCAGCGGGCAACATGACTGTCAGAGCATGCCCTTGCCTTGCAAACTCACGCGACAAATCGCGCAGCTGAACCGCACCAGATGTGCGCAGCGGCGGGAAAGTATCCGCAATCAATGCGATGCGCATACGTTCAATACCGCTTCCAAACCACCCGGTTCACATAGTCGGTGTAGCTGTGAATGATGCGCACGACCTTCTCACTCACATTGGGCATGCTGTAGTCGGCTACCAGACGAAGGCTGCGCTCTCCCCCCCGCGACTGATCTTCCAAAATAGCCAACCCTTGACGTACACGCTCCAGCTCCAGCCCCACCATCATCACGGCCGCTTCTTCCATCCCCTCGGGGCGCTCATGCGCTTCGCGCAGATTAAGCGCTGGAAAATTCAGGATCGAAGACTCTTCGTTGATCGTGCCGCTGTCCGACAACACGGCTTTGGCCTGCATCTGCAGATTCACATAGTCGTGAAAGCCCAACGGTTTCATCAGTCGCACCAGCGGGTGGAATTTGGCCCCTGTGGCATCCACACGCTTTTGCGTACGCGGATGCGTGGACACCACCACAGGCAAGCCATGGTCTACGGCTACACCATTGAGCACCTGAACCAGCTTTGCAAAGCTCTTTTCGGACTCAATGTTTTCCTCGCGATGCGCACTCACCACAAAATATTTGCCGACCTCCAAACCCAGGCGCTGCAAAGCATCCGACGCCTTGATCTGTGGCTGGTAGTGGTGCAGCACCTCAAACATCGGACTGCCCGTCTTGATCACCTGATCAGGCGGCAAGCCCTCGCGCAGCAAATAGTCACGTGCAATAGTGCTGTAGGTCAGGTTAATGTCTGACGTGTGGTCCACGATGCGGCGGTTGGTCTCTTCAGGCACCCGCAGGTCAAAGCAACGGTTGCCCGCCTCCATGTGAAAAATCGGCACCTTACGGCGCTTAGCTGGGATGACGGACAGACAGCTGTTCGTGTCACCTAGCACCAGCATAGCTTCAGGTTGTACCTCAGCTAACACGCCGTCCACCGCCGTGATCAGGTTGCCAATGGTGTGTGCAGCACTGGTGCTGCCTTCTGCACTGTTTAAAAAGAAGTCTGGCTTACGCACGCCCAGATCGTCAAAAAACACCTGATTGAGTTCAAAGTCGTAGTTCTGCCCCGTATGCACCAACACATGATTGCAATATTGGTCCAAAGCGGCCAATACGCGCGAGAGACGAATGATCTCTGGCCGTGTGCCCACGACCGACATAACTTTGAGTTTTTTCATCATCAAACTTTGCTGGTGATCGTGTCCGGATTGACACGGTCAAAAATTTCGTTTGCCCAGAGGATGACCACCATTTCTTCATGCCCCACATTGGTGATGTCATGCGTCCAACCCGGCACCGTCTCCACCACCTGGGGTTTGGCCCCGTCGGTTTCGAGGTGGTACACATCGTTAGTCAGCATGTGCCTGAACCCAAAGCGCGCCTTGCCTTTGATGACAAGGAACTTTTCTGTTTTGGTGTGGTGGTAATGCCCACCACGTGTAATGCCCGGGTGCGCAGTAAAGAAAGAAAACTGCCCTGCATCGGGCGTCTTGAGCATTTCAACAAACACGCCACGCGCATCGCCATAGGCAGGCACGTCATAAGCAAATTTGTCCTTGGGAAGATAACTCACATATGTGGCATAAAGCGCACGAGTCAGACCTGTACCCACCCGCTCTGATACGAGATTGGACCGACAATTCTTGAAAGCATCGATTTGCTCGGACAACTCACCCAACGTGATGCAGTATTCCGGCGCGACCACTGGACGAACCAAGCCAGACCAGGGTGATGCCAGCAGCGACAAAAAAGCGCTGAGCACATCGTCCACATACACCAGCCGTATGCGTGCATCCGCATCATTGATCTGCACGAGCATATCGTGCGCCTTGTTGTGGCAAAAGGTGGCCACCACAGAGTTGTAGTTGGGCTTGCACCACTTGCCAAAGACGCCGGGCAAGCGATAGATGGCGACCGGGTTGCCATTGTTCTGAGCCAGTTGCTCCACGACCTGCTCAGCCGCCAGCTTGCTGCGGCCATAGGGATTATCCAAATCGGCTTGGGCTGACGATGCCAACAGCAGCGGCACCGACTTGCCCAAAGTCCGCAAGCCATCACAAATCTGCCGGGTCAATCCGGCATTGACCTGTTCAAACGCATCTGTGGAAGCCGGTCGATTTTCTCCAGCGAGATGGATGACCGCATCGGCTTGCTCCAACATGTAGTGCAAAGCAGCATCGCCGTCGCCGCGGGTAAAGCTCAGCGCCTCGGTGCCCGTTTGCTCACGCAATCGCAACACCAGGTTTTTGCCAATGAACCCATTGGCCCCTGTGACCAATACTTTCATGGCTTACTCCTCCAGCTCAACATGCTCGCCACGCACAATGGCCTGCATGAATCGCAGCTTAAGCAACAAGGCCTGCATGCCCGAAACATCCAAACGGGTCGTGTTGTGCGAGTTATAGTCGCTGGCTTCAGAAATCTTGAATTCGCCCTGCTCCACAAATTTGCCGTAATTCAAATCACGCAAATCTGGTGGCACACGGTAATAGCCGCCCAGATCTTCGGCTGCGGCCATCTCCTCACGACTAAGCAGTGCTTCGTAGAGCTTTTCGCCATGGCGGGTGCCGATCACACGCACTTCATGCTCTGGCTTGTTCAGCATTCCTGCCAAAGCCTGCGTCAGCACCTCGATGGTGGCGGCAGGTGCCTTTTGCACAAAAATCTCACCCGGCTGACCATGCTCAAATGCATAAAGAACCAGATCCACTGCATCGTCCAAAGTCATCATGAAACGCGTCATGCGCGGGTCGGTGATGGTGATAGGCTGGCCTGCGCGGATTTGATCCACAAAGAGCGGGATCACGGAACCACGCGATGCCATCACATTGCCATAGCGTGTGACGTTGATCACTGTTTCACTACTTGAACGCGATTTGGCCACAGCCACCTTTTCCATCATGGCTTTGCTTATGCCCATTGCATTGATGGGGTACACCGCCTTGTCGGTACTGAGGCAAACCACGCGCTCGACGCCACACTGAATAGCAGCTTCCAGCACATTCTCCGTGCCAATCACATTGGTCTTGACCGCTTCCAACGGATGAAACTCGCAAGACGGCACCTGTTTGAGTGCAGCTGCGTGGTAGATGTAATCCACACCGCGCACCGCATTCATGACCGATTGTGGGTCACGCACATCTCCAATATAGAATTTCAGCTTCGTGCTGTTGTACTTCTTGCGCATGTCGTCCTGTTTTTTTTCATCACGGCTTAGGATGCGAATCTCGCGCAAACCGGAATTCAAAAAACGTCGAAGAACTGCATTACCAAACGATCCCGTACCACCGGTGATTAACAACACTTTGTCTTCAAACACGTTCATCTCTTTCATCATTTACTTCTTAAGTGCTTCGTGACAAAGCTGCTTCTTTTGCTCTGGCGTCGGGTAGTTGATCAACACGGCGCGGTACTTGCCCTTGAACACAAACAGGCTGCCTGCAGCGCCCCCCACAACACCCAAACTGGAAACCAGCTCACTCAAGTGATCGAGCGATCCCGCACCACCTAAAAAGGTGACAGGCACCTTCAATGCTAGCTTAAACTGCATGGCCAACTCCAGGTCATAGCCTTGCATCTGTCCATCCCTATCCACCGAATTGACCACGACCTCGCCTGCACCCGCATCCTGCAGCTGCCTGGCCAGTGAAATCGGGTCCAGCTTGTGGGCTGTTTTGGCGTTGTGAGTACAGACCTCATGGCCTTTGGCAAACAGCCCAGTGCGCTTGCGCACATCCAGCACTGCCACCACAGACTGACGACCAACTGCAGCGGCCATTTCGGTCAACAGGTAAGGATTGGCAATTGCCGCAGCGCTCACAGCCACCTTCTCTACGCCCATGTCCACAATGCGGGCTGCTTGCTCTGCCATGGTCACGCCACCGCCATAGCAGAGCGGCATACGGCATTCAGCCGCCAATTTGGCAATCAGAGCGAAATCAGGTGCCACATTTTTGACCGTAGCATCAATGTCAAGCACCATCAATTCATCGGCTTCTTTCTCGTTAAAGATCCTGACAGCGTTGATTGGGTCACCCACATACTTGGGGTCTTTGAAGGCTTGGGTCTTCACTAAGCCACCCTGATGTACCAACAAACAGGGAATGATTCGGGGACGCAACATCCGTCAAAGCTCCACAAAATTTCTCAGGAGTTGTTCACCCCAATGGTGGCTTTTTTCGGGGTGGCACTGCACCCCGTGGATATGCCCGCGCGACACCACCGCATCAAAGTCCAGACCATAGTTGGCGGTGGCCGCCACATCCTGCTTGTCCTGTGCATCAAAAAAGTAGGAGTGCAGAAAATAAAACTGCGGTACTTCTTCAAAACCTTTGGAAAACAGCCTGCTATGAGCACATGGCTGCAACTCGTTCCAGCCCATATGTGGCATGGGCAAGTCGGCACTTTGAGGCTGGCTGGCAAAGGCGCGAACCCGCCCTGGCACCCAGTTAAGACCGGGAAGGACACCCTCGTCAGAGCCTTGCGCCAGCATCTGCATGCCCACACAGATGCCCATCACGGGCATTTTCGCTCCCATGACCAACTCCTCAAGTTTGCGGCGCATCCCCGAATCATTCAGCCGTTGCATGGCGTGGTCAAAATGCCCCACACCGGGCAGCACCAACCTCACAGCATCAGACAAAGCATCCGTCGTATCAGCCCTTCTTGCATCAACCCCCAGACGCTTGAACAAATTCAAGAAAGCCTGAATATTGCCTACGCCGTAATCCACGATGCATATCATCGGAAATACCTTTTTTCCAACCCCAGCTGGCGCATCACATTGGCACCCAAGCCAATCAAATCGCGTTTGTTTTTGTAATCTCGGAAGGTCTTTTTGGGCATTTCGAACAATTGTTGCAATTCTTCGACCGTCAAGCCCAACTTGTGCGCCACAAACTCAAACTCTTGCTTGAGGAAGTGCTCATCCATTTCCGGGCGAGAAATTCGATCCAGCGCTTGATCCCTAGTCATCTGACCAGTCAAGATCAAACTGGAAAAGTGAGCGCGGCGCTTTTCGTAACCAAAGCGGCGGGGCAGCCAATAGTCTTCATAGAAACGAGTATAGCGCGACTCGTGGTGCTTGTGCTGAAAACGCTGCCAACCAAAGCGACGCTCCAACTCATTCTCGGCATCATTCTTGACATAACGCACCAAGTTCAACGGGTGATGCACCTTCATGCCCAACACCTTCTGGTACCAAAGCTTGTAAACCAAAATGTCTACCAGCGGGAAATCATCATTGGGCTTGCCATCACCACATCGCTTCCAGATATCGCCAAACAATGTCTTGTCGATACCCAGATAGCCCCCCCACTCTTCTGGCTCCCGGCAGCATTCGGTCGAAAAATTGGAGCCCGTGATGATGTGCTTTATGTTGTATTTACGGGCGAACTTGTACAGGCCGGAAAAGAAGGCAGCATCCTGAACCAAGTCTTGGTCAGGAATACCAGCCCGCAAAAACGCCACTTGCATCCGCTTGACAGCCTCCCAGTTCACTACATCGGTGTAGAGGTCGAGTCCAAGGCCATCAACCAATTTCTCGATGTTGCCTACAGCCTGATCGGTATTCCAGCCTGCATCAACATGAAACAAAAGCGGGCGCAAACCGATAATTTCTTTGGCCACATACGCTACGTATGAGCTATCCAAACCGCCGCTCAGGCCAATGATGCAATCGAAGTCTTGGCCTTTGCCGGCCTCACGTATGGTTTTGGCCAGTGCCTGTAGCGAATCCATGCCTCTGGCGTCTGTATGCCAGTTAGGCTGGATGGTATCGTGAAAGTTGTTGCAATATTCGCAATGACCACGAGCATCAAATGTGATGCTGAGGTCGGTGGTGTCCATGATGCATTGGGTGCAGATTTGGTAAGGGCGCATAGTTACTCTTAAATTTATGAGGTGTCACCGCAACAGCTGCTTGGCCGGATTACCAACCACAACGGCTCCATCGGACACCGACTTCACGACCACCCCACCGAGGCCGACCACAGCGTCCGCGCCGATGGTGAGTTGGTTGAGGACGCTCGCGTTTGGCGCGATCCAAGCTCGTGGGCCGATCTTTACGCCTCCGGACACCTCCGCGCAGGCAATCACGAACGCATCCTCGCCAACATCGACGTTGTGGGCAATGTGCACGTGGTCATCGATCTTGCAGCCGTTTCGCAACATGGTATCACCGAGTGTCCCGCGACACACGGTGGTGAGTGAACCGACTTCAACCTCATCGCCGATCACCACCGTACCGATGTGAGGCAGACGAACCGCTTTGCCTTGTGCATCACGCTCGAAGCCGAAGCCTTCTTCTCCCACCACAGCGCAGGACTTAATCACGCAGTTTTGCCCGATGACCACTTCGTCGCCGATAACTGCGTTGTGATAGATCACCGTACCAGCGCCGATTCGCACCCCGCGACCAATCACGACGCTACGGCCGATGCGTGCAGTCGGGTGGATGACAGGCTCTGCATCGGACCACACAAAGCCCGCCCACGACTCCAAGAGCCCCAGCGCACGCGCGAAGTCCAATCGAGGTTGACGGGACAGGAGTGTCGGCCCCTCGCGCTCGATCATATTCTCTAAAGACGTTAACAAAATGGCCGATTCCCCAGCTACAGCAGACCAAGTAGCGTTTTTTGCAAAACACAGAGAGCTTCCCGTGGATGCGTCCGCTGAATCAACCCGCTGGATTAAGGTATCGCCATCTCCAATTAATTCCAGATCTAACTCGGCAGCAAGGCGCCCAACGGAAACAGCAATATTTAGTGCGCGACCCATCTAATCACCTCATAAGCTTCTGCAAAGCGACAACTGACCTGAAAGCCGCGCTGAATAGCGAGACTGCGGATGAACTCTTCGTAATGAGGGTTGCGAAAAACCTGCGATTTATATGCAGCAATTGCGCGCACCTTGCAAGAGAGATCCTCCTCATCCACTTCTTGAAAGTATGTCAGGTCAATCTTTCGGTTGTTCCACGGAATTTCGTAACCCAAAATACTGCTTCGCTTGAAGGCACGGAACCCCTCTTCACAGATGACCTTATGGTCTTGGTGCGTGTCATATGAGCTCGGCAGCACAACGAGCGTCGGTTCGATCTCTCGCCGCAAGCGAATCATCTCTTCTAAAATATCTTGGCGGTCGCGTGGGAAGTAACGCACCTTGTGCTGCAAAACTCTTAGATTTTCTTTAGGTATACCCAACTCAGAAGACGCGTCGACAATTTCAGTTCGCAACACATCCGGCGCAAATTGGGTAAGCACCGACTCCTCAGCTGCGCTGAACGCAGCGTACCAGACCTGGTGACCTCGCCGAATCCAGCGGGCAATGGATGCGCCTGCTCCCCATTCTCCGTCATCTGTATGCGGCCCCAGTACCAATATTCGTTGCTCGTTCATGCTTGTTTCCTCATGAGATTATTTGCAATGCGAGTTTTCGATAGTCTAGATTGGCTTCGGCAAAATGCATTGAAGCCTGTCTTAACTGTTCAACTCTTTCCTGATTCTCAATGACCCACCTGAAAGTAATGTCCAGTTCTCCAGCATCCTTAAAGAGCTTGCCGTTATCGCCGATTAACCAACGGTGGCTCGGCAGATCCTGAGCCATTACCACGCAGCCATGGCACATCGCCATTTGGGTGGTCACGGTCTGGCCAAATGGTTGCAGGAAGAAGTCAGCCCCCGCAAGCACGGTCCGCAACTCGTCCGTAGACTGCCACCCGAGGTCGACAATCCTTGAGTCCGCTTGTATCAGCGGAAGGCAATCAGCCTTTACCTCGTCGGTCATCCATCCAGCTATAACGAATTTAAGTCGTGGCGACGGGTTAGCGCGAAACGCGCTCAGAGCCAAATCCAGTCTTTTAGTACGGTCTAGTTTTCCAGTCTGGGTGATAACTAGGTCTGCGTCGGTAAATCCTAGCCGACGCCGGAATTCTGCGCGACGGCGAGCGTTCGCTGCAGCGGGCTCGATCCGCCCGCCCAACGGATAGATGCGAGTCTTAGTCCGATCACTGCCGTAGAAGTCAATAGCGAAATCGAGCGACTCCACCGTGACACACAAGACTTCGCTGATCTGGTCGATACAGTGGCGAAATATGGGTTTGTAAAAGCGCTTGTGCAGCAGCTCGCGAGATGGCCAGGACATGGCGCTGTTATTGAAGTCTTCGTGGCAGTCGGCGAAAAGTTTTGCGCTTGGGCTGCGCCTAACATATGCAGCCACGATTAGAAGATCCCAGCCGGTCAGCCCGTGAAACAGGATTCGATCCGGTTGAATGCCCTCAAGACACTCGCGCATACCGCGATGTGTACGAATTTTCGTGGCAAGCCAACCCGGCAGACCCCATCTGTAGGGCAGTCGGATGAGTTTCGCACCGCAAGATAGTTGAGTGATGCCAGCTTCAGTGTGAACGATCTGCTTGTCTGGGCCATAAGTTTCAGTGGTAGCGATAACCGTCACCTCATGTCCCAATTCCATATGCTGATCGATGAGCTCATTCTCCTGATAAGTCAACCCGTCGGTGAACGGGCCGCAGATGCAAACGTGCAGAACTTTCATACATTGGTGCTCCAAGCAAGCACGGTGTAGAGGGTACGTAAATGCGCCTGCCTCGTGTAACGCAAGTCAGCCTCGGCGCGATTTCGGCGAGCGAGTTTCTCCGCTTCAGCAGGCTTCTCTGCAAATGTTTCCAACGCGGTCACGATCGATTCCGGGTTGCGCGGGCGCACCTCCCAGCCGTTCTCCCCTGGAGTAAAGATGTCGAAGATGCCGCTGTGATTCGTGGTTAACACCATGCACCCGGATGCATAGGCTTCAAGAATACTGATGGGTTGACCTTCATAAGGATAGAACGTAGGTAGACAGAAGGCATGCGCCTGAGCCAGCAGCGCTTGCTTTGCCTCGCCATGTACTATGCCGTGGTAGTGAACACCCGGCAATTCGGTAATGGCAGACTGGAAGCGCTCCTTGTCCGCCGTAGATTCGAAGCCGCCAGCAAAGTCGAATCTAAAACGCGCCGCAAGAACTTTAGGAAGGCTTCGTATGGCCTGCAAAAGCTCCTCGTGCCCTTTGCCAGGCAAAAGGTTGCTCAAGAAAAGCACCCGCAGGACTGTGGTGTCCGCCCACTTTTCAGCCATCCGATCTGCATTGATAAACAAAGCATCCGCTGCAAAATTCTTTACGACGCGAATTTGGTCGGGTCTGACATAACCATCAAAGATGGGGGCGAGTCGCTCGCCCAGGACGATCACGCCCTCAACGTGCCGCAGGAAGTAACCATTGAGCCGACCAAGCCAACTTGTTCGATCGGCGAGCAAATTGCGCATGCCAGCCCCCCCGTGCAGATGCAACCAGGTCTTGGTCCGTAACCGTCCGAGCACGGCTAAAAGCAACATGTCTTTCAGGTTACCGGCCAATGATTCGGCGTTTGTCATATACACACTATCAAAATCACGTCCAGACCGCCAGGTTCGCCACACCATTTTCAAGACCTCTTGAACTCGAGACAGGGAACTTACTCCTTGGCGAAACGAGTCCTTGCTCATGTTGATTGGCACGACGACATGGCCGTCGGCGGTGAGCTGATCGAGCAGGGCTTGCACTGCCACGGACTGACCGGTGACAGGTGGCGGGAGGGGGGCGATGAATAGGATTTTCATGCGAGTTGAACTGGTAAATGGTTTTTGCCGGCCGACTTTCGGACTGACCTAGGAACAGTCACCTTGCTACGGAACGGATGGGCACCGACGAAAGCAGCAAGCAAGGCTGTTGCCGTTGCTAGTCCCGGGTCAGCGAAGCCTTTCGCCACCAAGTTGAAAACGGTGACCATGGCAAGCAGCCCGATGCCCAAGGCTGCTTGTCGTTTTCTTACCGAATCTCCGGATGCTGCGGCTGACCGGTAGACGAGCGCTGCAGACCAGGCTGCAATCAAGTGGAGCGCAGTGAACAACATCAATCCCATCAGCCCTAAGTCGACCCAAGCGGAAAGCCAGTTGTGAGCATACGCCCCTGCGGACGCTACACGCTCGTAGTGACCGTAGTCACCCAGCATGGGGCTGTCAAGCACTGCCCGCCATGCCAACTCCTGGTACAAGGCTCGCTCAACCGCCGATGCATCGCCACTTCCTTCCAACAGCAGGGCGAGGAAGCGGCTATCAGGAAAGAACTCGGATAACGTGTCTAGCGCACCGATTACCACGATGACACCCAGCACTGTGCTTGCAACAACCACCATCGCGGTTAGCATAGGCCGCCGACTAGCGGCAACTTCCAGCACGCCAAAGAGAATCGCAGCCCCCGCAATCTCTGACCGCGCCCCGACTAGAAACAGCACAAACAGCGTGATCATGTAGCATGACCAACGTATCAATCGCGACCTCTGCCCGGTAATCCCAAAGGCGGCTGTTATGAGCACGGCACGCGCGAGACCTTGGTAGGTGGCTGCGCTCGACTCATCACTCCCACGGAGCAGCAGGCCGAGCAGGTCAGTTTGCGCTGCCCAAAGTACGGCAGCCGAGAACACGGCAGTCGTCCACAAAAGTGAAGTGCACACAAGCTCAAGGGACACATGGCGGAGGGCCAAATAGCAGGCCAGCAATTGCACCAATGATGCTATGTGACCATTCGTGACACCAGGGGTGCTGGCGATCAGCACATGCAATAGGACTATGGCGGAAAACCACGCCATGAACAGTGCGAAGCACGTGTCTACGACTGTCAAGCACACCTTAACTCGCCGCCCCACTAGCAGCGATATCGACCATGCAAGTACAAAGCCGACACAAATCAACGCCGAGACTTCGTTCACATATCCGCCCAGCACCAGCGGTGTCCACCCGTTGAGTGCGGCCCAGTGATACGCAAAATAGCCCGGAAACAGTGCGAAGAAGGGTAGCGCGCGGAGCCAGGCGATCACGCGTGCCCCCCTTTGGCGTCAACTATTGGTGGATTGGCCGGGCGCGACCGTGTCGCGAAGACCCAACTCGCCATCCAGTCAATGCCATAGGCTAAGGCACTTTGCAGCGAAAGCAGCAGAACGGATGTTTCGATCGGCAAAGCATAAACCACCGAGGTGACCAAGCACGCTGCGGTCAAGACTACGCGCAACGTATGCCAGACGCTCAGGTACCACCAAGCGCCTACGATGAGACTGGTTCGATCCAGTGGAGTCGATAGAAAGCCGGCCGCCGCTGCGATGCACAGCCACCGGGCCAGTTCACCCGCACTTCCCCATTCGGCCCCAAACAAAATTGGATAGACCCAAGGTGCGAGCAATGCGATCAGTGCATACAGCGGCACGCCGACCTTCGCTAAATTGAGGCTAGTTGCAATCACCAAGTATGCGAAAGGTATGCCCTCACCATGTAATCGACAGGCCCGTTGGTAATACACCTGTCCGATAGCTTGCCCAAGTAAGACCGATGGCAAGTACAAGGTCGACACCACTAGGCCGTATTGACCCAACGCGTTAGCGCCGTAGCGATCAGCGATAAAGATCATCGGAGCCATTCCCGAAAACAGAGAAATCAGGTTAGAAACCGAGGTCGATACCGCCATACGGCGGATGGATTTGGTAATAGGGGCGCGATTCGTATGTAGCCACATGCGTGCAGACTCGCTGCCAGCACGCATCAACCAAACCAATTTGGCACCGCTATTGGCCAAGGTACTAGCCATTAGGCCGACGATACTGGGGAGCGCTAAGGAACCCACCATAGCGCAGGCGACATAGACACTACGGCCAACAAACTCGGACATGGCCGAGGTTCGAAAATCACCACCCCGCTGCACTCCCTGCTGCAAGCCCACCGCCAGCGACACTGCAAATGCAGAGATAGGGGCTAGCCAAAGCCAGTCGGCTATAGCGCCTTGGGAGAGCAACCAAGTCCACTGGCCCGGCAATAGCCACAGCAAAGGCGTTAACCACAAAACGTGTACTGAACCCATCCAAATGGTCAGCCTCAACACGCTGTCGGACTCACTTTGTTCGGCTGGCAGCATGACCAAATACTCGAAGCGCAAGGTCAGAAGTATGGACAGCCCTGCCACTAGCTGCGTGAAGAGATTGAGTGCTGCGAAGTCACTGGGCGCATACAACCGTGTGAGCAATGGCATGGCAGCAATGCCCATCACTTGCGCTGCCGAGTTCCCGGACGCCTGCAACAGCACGTCACGCAAGTAATGGGATGAGCCCAGCTTGCGACGAACGCGCGTGGAGAGTGACTCGGGTGGGCGCACGATTAACGACTTGTCAACGCCTCAAGAGCATTAATTACACGGCGTATGCTCTCAGTCGTCAGTTCAGCGCTCATCGGCAAACTCATCACACGCATGGCCAATTGCTGTGCCATCGGCGTACAGTCGGAACAGCAGAGGTGCTTGTAGGCCGGTTGATCGTTAAGCGGCACGGGGTAGTGCACCGCGGTGGGAATGCCCGCTTCAGCCAGGCGCTTTTGCAGCGCGTCGCGGTTGGACGCCAAGACTGTGTATTGGGCGTAGACGCTGCTACGCTCGGGCCGCTGCTGGATTCGTGGAATGCCGGCCTGGTCGAGCAACTGGTTGTAGCGCTCGCCAACGTCGTGGCGTTGCTGCACTTCCCATTCAAAGCGCTCGAGCTTGGCCAGGACGATGGCGCACTGCAGGGTGTCCATGCGCCCGCCCACACCCACTCGGGTGTGCACGTAGCGCTGACTTTGGCCATGTACACGGATCTCTCGCATGGCTTGGGCCAAGGCGTCGTCGTTGGTAAAGATAGCGCCACCGTCGCCGTAGCAACCCAAGGGTTTGCTGGGGAAAAAGCTGGTGCAAGCTATAGTGCTGAGGTTGCAGCTTTGGCGGCCTTTATAGGTCGCACCGAAGCTTTGGGCCGCATCTTCAATCACGGGCAGGTTGCCGTGCTTGGCCGCGATGGCGTTGATGGCGTCCATGTCAGCGGTTTGGCCGTAAAGGCTCACCGGAATGATGGCTTTGGTTCGCGTCGTGATGGCCGCTTCGATTAGGCCGGCGTTGATGTTGCCGGTGTCGGGCTCCACATCCACAAACACGGGCTTGGCCCCCAAGAGCACGATCACCTCGGCCGTGGCAACAAAGGTAAATGGCGTGGTTACGATTTCATCTCCCGGGCCAATGCCCAGCGCCATCAGACTCATGAGCAAAGCCTCTGTGCCGCTGGCGCAGGTAATGCAGTGCTTGGCCCCGGTAAAAGCCGCAAGTTTGTCTTCCAGCTCTTTGACCTCGGGACCCATAATGTATTGGCCATGCTCCAGCACCGCGTCGATGCGGGCTTGGATCTGCGGCTTGAGCGCTTGATATTGAGTTTTGAGGTCGATGAAGGGGATGCTCATGATGGAATGCGCTTCAGGGTGTTTCCACTCAGGGTGTATTGATGTCCGGTATAGGGACAGATGTATTCGCCTTGGCCATGTACAGGCAGAGGGATTTGTTCGCCGTATTCGCTCATCCAACCAATTTGGCGCGCAGGCACGCCCACCATGAGCGCATAGGGCTTGACGTCTTTGTTGATGACGGCTCCTGCGCCAACAAAAGCGTATTCGCCCACTGTCGCGCCGCACACGATGGTGCAGTTTGCACCGAGCGTGGCACCTTTTTTGACAAGGGTGTCACGGTATTCGTTTTTCCGCTCTATCAATGAGCGGGGGTTGTATACATTGGTAAACACCATGCTGGGGCCGCAGAAAACGCCTTCCTCCAAAGTCACGTTATCATAAACCGACACGTTGTTTTGGATCTTGCACTTGTCACCAACGGTGACTTTGTTGCCTACAAATACGTTTTGGCCCAACGATACACCTTTGCCGATTTTGGCGCCACCGCATACGTGCACAAAGTGCCAAACGCGCGAGCCTTCGCCGATTTGTGCCCCTTCGTCAACGATAGCACTGGGGTGCAACGAATAGCTCATGACAACTGGCTCACAAATGGATGAACTTCATTGGCCTCACCTTTGACAACTTGTGCTGTGCGGATGACGTTGACGGTTTCGATGCAATGCCGTGCATCACTCAGGCCGTAACCACGTCCAGCCAAGATTTCGCTGTAGCTGGTGGTGTGCAGGTCCGTAAATCCTTCGCTGAATTCGAGCTGTTCGCCGCTGATGTCGATGTTGCGATAAGTGGTTTTTTTGCCTTGCACTTCGGCGGGCAGGTCGTTGGCATCAATGGACAGGAACCAACGCACGCGGGCGCGTTCGTATTCCAGATAGCCTGCGGCTTTTTGGGTACCACTGTGGTGCACGACGTTGCGCTGCAGTTTGCCGAAGATGAAGTGCAGCATGTCGTAAAAGTGCACGCCAATGTTGGTGGCCACACCGAATGATTTGCGGTTGTCGCCTTTCCAGCTTTCCATGTACCACTTGCCTCGGCTGGTGATGTAGGTCAGTTCGACATCAAACTTGATGTCTTTGGGGGCGGCGGCGACTCTGTCGCGCAGTTTCAGGATGGCGTCGTGGTGGCGCAGTTGCAGGATGTTGTAGACGCGCTTGCCAGTCTCTTGCTCCACCAAGGCCAGCTCATCCATCAGCTCGGGCGTGGGCACGAGGGGTTTTTCGCAGATGACGTCGCAGCCCAGGCGCAGGCCTGCAGCGATGTGAGGGTGGTGCAGGTAGTTGGGCGAGCAGATGGCCACATAGTCCAGCCGTGTGGCTGGGTTGCGTTGAAGTTGGTGTGCAAATTCTTGAAAGCGCTCGAACTCGGTAAAAAATTCGCTATGCGGCGAGATGCTGTCAATGATGCCGACCGAGTCGTTGATGTCATAAGCCACAGAAAGGTTGTGGCCCAGGTCTTTGATAGCCCGCATGTGGCGGGGTGCGATGTAGCCGGCAGCGCCGATGAGTGCAAAGTTTTTCATGGTGTATTTTAAGGGCTATGGCTCCGCTCAGAATCGGAATACGGTGAAACCGGCATCGGCCATAGCGTGTCGGTCGTACAGGGTTTTGAGGTCGGCGGCCACGGGCTTGTGGGCGGTGGTGCAGTAGCTTTTGAGTGTGGCTGGGGTCAGTTCGCGGAACTCTTTGTGGCCCACGGCGATGACGAGGCTGTCGACCGGGTTTTGGGCGTTGACTTCGCTCAGCTCGATGCCGTATTCGTGCTTCACTTCTGCAGCGTCGGCCCAGGGGTCGGTGACAACGACGGTAATGCCCCAGCTTTGCAGTTCTTTGACCAGGTCGGCCACTTTGCTATTGCGAATGTCTGGGCAATTTTCTTTGAAGGTGATGCCCATGACGCCGACTTTGCTGTGGGCCACGTCGATGCCATTTTGCAGCATGCGCTTGATGACGTTGCGCGCAGCGTAGCGGGCCATGTTGTCGTTCATTCGGCGGCCAGCCAGGATGATTTGCGGATGGTAGCCGAGTTCTTCGGCTTTGTGCGTCAGGTAATACGGGTCCACGCCAATGCAGTGGCCGCCGACCATGCCGGGACGAAATGGCAGGAAGTTCCACTTGCTACCTGCGGCCTCCAGCACCTCCTGCGTGTCGATACCGATGCGCTCGAAGATGACCGCGAGTTCGTTGACAAAGGCGATGTTGAGATCCCGCTGGCTGTTTTCAATGACTTTGGCGGCTTCGGCCACCTTAATGCTACTGGCCTTCCATGTTCCGGCTTTGATGATGACGTTGTAAAGGGCGTCGACCTCGTCGGCCACTTCGGACGTGCTGCCACTTGTTATTTTGCGGATGGTGGTGAGGGTGTTGACTTTGTCGCCGGGGTTTATGCGCTCGGGGCTGTAGCCGCAAAAAAAATCTTGGTTGAACTTGAGGCCACTGAATTTTTCAAGCACGGGCACACACACTTCTTCGGTAGCGCCAGGGTATACGGTGGATTCGTAAATGACGATGTCGCCTGTTTTGAGCACTTTGCTCACGGTTTCGCTAGCTTTGACGAGCGGCGTCATGTCGGGGCGATTGGCCTGGTCTACCGGGGTGGGCACTGTGACGATGTAGATTTGCGCCGCTTGCAGGTCAGCCGAATTGGCACTGTATCGCAGGTGAGTGGCGCTTTGCAGTTCTTCGGGGCTGCATTCCAGGGTGTGGTCTTGTCCATTTTGCAGTTCGTTGATGCGGGTTTGGTTGATGTCAAACCCAAGCGTGTCGCGGTGTTTTCCAAACTCGACAGCAAGGGGCAGGCCAACGTAGCCTAGTCCGATGATGGCAATGGTTTTGTTATTAGGTGATGTCATGTCGAAAAACGTACTTATCATATGAGAATGGATAACAGTTGTACTACGATACTTTAGTTAGATCCTTTAACGGGATCTGTCTGATTAGGCTTGCTTAAATTTACCCATCGGTTTGCTCAACAAAAATGCAATCGGCGAACACCAGCCAAACCGCACGATGCGTGCATAAATGGTGAGATAACCCAAGCTCAAGCCCGCAAATGCCATGAACGACCAACCAACATGGTCGTAAACCAAATTGGCCAACACAATGGCCGTGAGGGTCATCAACCCCACCAGCACGCCCGTGATGGAGTTGCGTACGGCATTGGACAAGCTACCAAACCACCGGCGTACATAACGCTGCTTGACCAAACTGTGCAAATGCAAACGGTCTGGATGCCCTGGGTGCAGCTTTTTGATGCGACGCCTGAAGATGCTGAACAGTACTTCGGTCACGGGGTGGGCACACACCATCAGTGCTGCGAAGGCCGACACAGCAGGATTACGCTCGATCAGCATCACCGCCACAAAAGCCAGTGCAAAGCCAATGAAGTAAGAACCACCGTCACCTAGGAAGATTTTCCCGAAAGGCCAGTTGACCCAGAAGAACCCCCAGACGCAAGCGGCGCACACCAGAGCAACGCCAGCCAGATTGTGGTCACCCACCTGCCAGGCGATCATCGCGTAGCCCACAAATGCCAAGCTGGACATGGTACTGGCCAAGCCGTTGAAGCCGTCGATGATGTTGATGGCATTAGCCACCCCGCCTACGGCAAAGGCCGTGAAGATTACCGAGATCAGTGTGAATTTCATAAACCAGTCCACGCCCCAGACGTCCACACGCGTGAGCGAATAGTCGGTGATCCACCAAGCCAGCAAGCCCGAAGACATGGTGGCCAAGAGGCGCTGCATCACCCCCACCCGCTTGGTGACGTCTTCGGCCACACCAATGATGAACGCAGGCATGCCTGCAAACAAGATGGGCGTGAGCATCTGCTGGATGTCTGGTGCCGCTTTGCCCCAAGCCACGATAAGCCCAAACACAATTGGGATGCCACCAATGCGCGGTGTGGGTGCGGTGTGGAACTTCTGAACGCCGTCTGTGAAGTCCATCGTCAACGCGCCATGCCAGGGCTTGGTGAGTACCAACAAGACGCACAGCACAAAGCTCGAGACAAAGCCCCAAACTGCTGCACTCAATGCGGGGGAGGTGAATACACCGTGAATGGATTCAATCAGACTCATTGATTTGAATAAGGTATAGCGAGAATTTGCCGTAACTGGTATTGAGACTGTATTTATTAGAATATTTCAATTTATAAATTCAAAATATTCAAAGTAAAATAATCATTAATAATTTACCCAACCCTCTATAACCCATTACCAAGTGGCTTGAATAAGCTTGGCTTTCAAGCTATTTTAAAGCTTTACGCCATGAAGCTTTTAGCGCAGCTATTTTCAAGGCCGATTCAGCGTCTTGACCTGCGTTTATAAGCGCCTGTCTGACAAACACAAATATCAACAACGCAAAACCCGCAGCCAATGTGGCAATAATTGCAATCAAGGCTTTTTTGGGTTTGGTTTTTCTTTCTGGGTTCTGCGCCTTATCAAGCACTTGAATTACTGCACCTTCACGAGCCTCATCCGCCTTGGCCAGCTCGAACTGCTTGCTAAAGAGTTCAAACAAGGTTTCGTGGTATTTGAATTCGCGGTATTTGGTAATGTAGTCGCCCTCGGATGATGTTTTTGCACCGCCCGGTGGTGTATCTTTTTCTTGCTTGTCCAACTGAACTTTTAAGTTCAAGAGTTCGGACATTGCTTGCTTAAAATCTGGCGCCGTCTCTGACAAATAACCCCTCATGGCACCAAGTTTGACTTCCTGCGCCGTTACGGCCGCTTGGAGTCCAGCTACAGCCGCCACGGCTGAAGCTGGGTTTGATTTCAAAACCCCACCCGACACGCCAGTTGCCTTAAGTGCAATTTCAGATTGAATGAGTTTATCTTTTGCTTGTGTGAGTTGCTTTTCAAAAAATAATCGCCGCTGCTGTGCTTCAGTAGTCGCCAATTTACCAAGAAGTTTACCAAGCTCCTCCACATGGGCGTTAGCCAGAGCTGCAGCAAACTGAGATTCTTTATCGTCAACCTCCACAGAGATCAAACCATCTTTTCCTGAGGATACGCGAACATTGGAGGTTAGCTCTACTCTTGTTTCAGTTTTAGTGTTGGTTTCGTATCGCTCTTGCAAATTAAAGCGGTCAATCAATGCATCCTGAAGTGTGACACTTTTCATGTAGGCCAAAAACTGATCTGCCGGGTTCTTGATGCCCCCCACTGCACCAGCCAAGCCTCCAAAACTACCAAGGCTTGCCAACATACTTGCAGCCACACTTTGCTGCTGCTGGGGCGGCAAAAACTGCGTCTTTGCTGTGTATGTAGGAGGAATTAAGAAGCTGACCCCTAAAGCTGCAAATCCTACAGCTAAAGGGCCAAGGACTAGCAAACGTAGGTTATCAACTACTGTTTGCAACAAATCCAATAAACTGATTTCACTATCTGGCTCTTGTTCACCCATGCCTAAATTGCTTTGAGGTGCTTGATTTTCGTTCACTGAATTAGTCATGTTAGTTCTTCAGTGTTTTAATGGCCGCAGCGCCAATGCCCAAGTTACTGAAAATTTGCGTCCAGTCTCTCAGGCCTCGCATCAGGGTGTTGTAGCCACTCTCGCGGTCTACTTTAGATGGCACCACCACAGTATCACCAGGCATCAACTTAGCACCTTCAAAGCGACTAAACCAACCCGCTGTCTTTCTACTAAAAATGGAGCCATCTGCACGCAACACAAAAGCTTCATTAGGTTCAGAGTCTTCGTTCAAACCTGCAGCAGCCAGCACATCGGCCACTGTTTTGCCATTGCGGTAAATAAACACATTGTCATTGTTCACGCTACCCGCAACAGCCACAAAGGCGGGCAAGGTGGGTATCAAAATGGTGTCGCCATCTTCTAAGGGCAAGTTGGGCAACACTTGTTTGTCTGCATCTAGTTCCAAGCTAACTCGGCCTTTGCTTTTCATGGCTTTAAGGCGGTTAATTTGGGCTTGCATTTGTTGTTGCTGCTGCTGTTGCAAGGTGGCGGCTTGGGTGGCACGGTCACCCGTTAGGTTGGCAGCCAAGGTAACGCCAGCACTCACGCCTTGGGCTTCAAGGCGGCGTATCACTTGGTCTAGGTTTTCTTGCTGTTGTTTGCGCACACTCTCGCGAGTGAACTCTGTGCCGTACAAGTAGGCTTGGGGAGTTAGGCCGCCTACGCGCTGCAGCAGTTGGGGCAATGTTTCGCCGGGCTTGGTTTGGTACACACCAGGGGCGGACACTTCGCCTTCAATGCGCACCATGCGGGTTTTGCGTTCGGCGGGCAGTTGCACGTCGGTGCTGCTTAAGATGGTGACCACGTCGCCAGGTTGCAACTCTAAGTTGTGGGCGGGGTCTTTTTGCACCACGGCTTTGCCAAGGTTAAAGGGAATAAGTTCTACGCGCAGGTCTTTGGTGTTCAGGCGCTCTACAACGGCGTAGTCCCAGTTAATTTGGTCCACCATGCTGTTGATGCGGGTGGCCACATTGGCACCGGCATCTTTGGTGTCTTTCAGTTTGCCTAGTTCTTCGGGCAAGCCATCTGCGCCCAATTTAACTTCCAGGCTTTGTACCAGTTTGTTTTTGCGCTTGTAGTAGTCTGGCGTTATTAAAGCATCGCGGTCTGGAATAAGGTCAGACACGCGCATGTTGGCTGTCCATGGGTGGCGCAGGGGTTGGGCCACGGTGCCTTGCAAGGTAATGGCGTTGGCAAAGGCTGGGCTAATGGGCAGCAGTACCAAGACGTCGCCATCTTTCAGGTCAACGTCTTGGCCTTGAGAGTTAAGCACCAAGTTTTGTACTTGGCGGTTGGCTGAATTGTTAGCTTGAGTGGCTTGAGCTGATTGCCCGCTTATTCTTTCAAGCAAGGCTTTTTGCTGGCTAACCAAGGCAGACAGGCCGCCGCCTAAAGCCAATACGTCTTTAACTTTAGCGTTGGGTTTGAGTTCATAAATAGCGCCATGGTCTGTGGCGCCCACCAAGGCCATGCGGGGGCCAGCGGGGGGAATCATGATGACGTCGCCAGGCTGCAGGGCGGCATCTTTGCTTTTGTCGCCTTTGCCAATAAAGTCGTACAGGTCTAGCGTGGTAACTGTTTTGCCGTCGCGCTTCAGTTCAATTTGGCGCATGCTGCCGTTGGTGTTGGGGCCGCCACTGGCAAACACGGCGTTCACCAATGTACTCAGGCTGTTGAGGTTGTAGGTGCCTGGCTGGTTGGCTTGGCCTACGACGTAGACGGTAATGCCGCGCAGTTTGCCCAAGGCAGCGTTAACGCTGACGTTGTTGAATACGGTGCCAACTTGTTTTTTAAGGACGGACTCTAAGTCTTTAACTTGCACACCACCCAAGTTAATGGCGCCAATTTTGGGCAAGTTAATTTGGCCGTTGCGGTCTAGGGTTTGGTTGCCTGCAAAGTCTACAGTGCCCCATATCTGTATGCGCACTTCGTCGCCCGGGCCAAGTACATATTCAGCGGGGGCTGGGGCGGCTGCATCTGCCGCGTAGGCCATGGGGTTTTCAAACAGGCTAGCGCCAAACAAGGGCAGCAGTTTG
>CANFIH010000048.1 GCA_947446855.1 Burkholderiales bacterium | reverse complement strand
CGAAATCCACATTCGCAGTGACTTTTTGGTGGCCGATGACGACGAGCCGCACACGGTGCGTGCCGCCTTTATCCTGAACCTGGTCAACGAAGACTTGCGCAGCAAGGGCATTCTGTTCTCCATCCACGACGAAGATGTGCCGGTGTTCCGCCTGCTGCGCATGCGCGCGCGCCGCGCACCGGGACTGATCGAAGACGCCAAGGAAGTGCTACTCAAACTGTTCGATGCGGACGCCGAATATTCGGCCGACACGCTGGAAGGCATTTACGATGAGTTGGAAAAGGTCAGCAAGAAAGTCCTGTCCGGCAACGTGACCGATGCCATCGCTGGCGAAGCGCTGGGCGCCATCGCACGCCACGAAGACATGAGCGGACGGATCCGCCGCAATGTGATGGACACAAGGCGCGCCCTGAGCTTCCTGATGCGCAGCAAGATGCTCAATGCCGAGCAGTTTGACGAGGCGCGCCAGATTCTGCGCGACATCGATTCGCTGGACAGCCACACCGCTTTCCTGTTCGACAAGATCAACTTCTTGATGGATGCCACGGTCGGCTTTATCAACATCAACCAGAACAAGATCATCAAGATCTTCTCGGTGGCCAGCGTGGCCCTGCTGCCGCCCACTCTGGTGGCCAGCGTGTATGGCATGAACCTGAAATTCCCTGAGCTGGAGTTTCTAGGCTCTTGGAGCTATCCCTACACCGTCAGCCTGATGGTGGCCAGTGCGCTGGTACCCATGTGGTACTTCTACAAGCGCGGCTGGTTGCGTTAAGAGCCGGACAGGGAGCAGCGCCATGATGGTGGACCAACAGCACTACCGCACCATCTGGCTAAAAGGCGATGATGCGCGCGTGGTGCAGGTGATCGACCAGACCCGCTTGCCGCATGCCTTTGAAATCCTGGACTTGCATACCGTGGCCGAAGCCTGTTTGGCCATTCGCCATATGACGGTCCGCGGTGCGGGTCTGATTGGTGCCTGCGCTGCTTTTGGCATGTACCTGGCAGCGCTGGAAGCACCCGACGCCCACTTTGTCGCCTTTTTAGAACAAGCCGGCGTCCAACTCCAAGCCACCCGCCCTACCGCCGCCAATCTGGCCTGGGCCGTGCAGCGCATGCTGCGTGCGCTGGCCACGGCCGCATCACCGCAAGCCGCGCGCCTGCGGGCGCGCCAGGAGGCACAGGCGATTGCAGATGAAGACGTAGACCACTGCCGCCGCATTGGTGTGCATGGACTGGCCTTGATTGAAGGACTGGCCCGGAGCAAGCCCGGTCAGACCCTCAACATCCTCACCCACTGCAATGCCGGCTGGTTGGCTTTTGTCGACATCGGCTCGGCCACCGCGCCGATCTACGCCGCGCATGACGCCGGCATTCCTGTGCATGTATGGGTGGACGAGACGCGCCCGCGCAACCAGGGCGCCAGCCTGACCGCCTGGGAGTTGGACCAGCACGGCGTGCCCCACACCCTGATTGCCGACAATGCCGGCGGCCATCTGATGCAGCACGGTTTGGTCGACCTGGTGATTACCGGCGCCGACCGCGTCACTCGCAATGGCGACGCCGCCAACAAAATCGGCACCTACCTCAAGGCCCTGGCGGCCCACGACAACCGGGTGCCCATGGTGGTGGCCTTGCCCTCCTCCACCTTTGATTTTGCGATGCGGGACGGCGTGACCAACATCCCGATTGAAGAGCGCGATGCGGAAGAGGTGCGTTGGATGGGTGGTCGCACCGAGAGTGGCGTACTGGAGAGCGTGCGCATTTGTCCCCAGAGCACCCCCGCACGCAACTGGGGCTTTGACGTAACTCCGGCACGCCTGATCAGCAAGCTGGTTTGCGAGCGCGGCATGTGTGATGCCAACGAGGCCGCCATCCTGACACTGTTTCCGGAACAGGCCTAAGCAGGAGCAGACATGTTGGATGAGGGATACATCAAATTCAGCAGCCAACGCCGCGACGGACCTGTCATCAACGCGCCCGCGCTGAAAGAACTCAATTCCGCACGCACTGCCCTGTTTGACCTGGGCCTGATCGGCGTGCTGCCGGACGGCATTGGCTACGGCAACCTGAGCCTGCGCACCTCGGGTCTGCAATTTGTGGTTTCTGCCAGCGCTACCGGTGCGGCGCGCGTTCTGCTGCCCGACCAATACTGCCTGGTGGAATCGTTTTCCGTAGCGACCAATAGCGTGCAATCGGTGGGCCGCCTGCATGCCTCGTCCGAATCCATGACCCATGGCGCCATCTATGCGGCCAACGCTGCCGTGCAATGCGTCATCCATGTGCACAGCCGCACCTTGTTTGACTGGCTCTTGCAGCAGCGCTGGCCGGCCACACCGGCCAGGGTCGCCTACGGCACACCGGCCATGGCGCGTGCAGTGACGGAGCTGGTGGCGCAGCAGACGCACCTGCCGGTGCTGTTTGCCATGGCCGGGCACCAGGACGGCGTGGTGGCTTATGGAGCCGATATCGCCAGCGTCCACCGCCTCTTACACGACACTTTTTTAAAGACCTCCACATGACCAAAATCGGCATCATCGGCGGCAGCGGCCTGGACAACCCCGACATTCTGGAGCACGCGCATGACGTGAGCGTCCAGACCGTCTGGGGCTCCCCGTCAGCCCCGCTGAAGTGCGGCAAGATCGCCGGGGTGGATGTTGTGCTGCTGGGCCGCCATGGCCGCGAGCACACCATACCGCCCACCCAGGTGAACTACCGCGCCAATGTGCAGGCCCTCAAGGACGCGGGTTGCAGCCACATCCTGGCCACCACCGCCGTAGGGTCGCTACGCGAGGAAATCGGCCGCGGTGATCTGGTCATCATTGACCAGTTCATTGACTTCACCAAGCAACGGGCCATGACCTTCCATGAGAGCTTTGCGCCACACCACCCCACGCACACGCCCATGGCCGAACCCTTTGACGCGGCCCTGCGTGCCACGCTGATGACAGTGTGCGAGGAAAACGGGTTTGTGTTTCACCGCAACGGTACCGTGGTCACGATTGAAGGGCCCCGGTTTTCCACGCGCGCAGAGTCGCGCATGTTCAGAGCCTGGGGGGCAGACATCATCAACATGTCCATCGCCACCGAAGCGGCGCTGGCCAATGAGGCCGGCATTCCCTACGCGGCCGTGGCCATGAGCACCGACTACGACTGCTGGAAAACCGACGAAGAATCCGTAAGTTGGGAAGCCGTGTTGGCGGTGTTCAGCGCCAACGCGGAAAAGGTCACCCGCCTACTGGTGCAAGCCATTCCCAGAGTGGCAGCACAGTACGTGCAGTGACCAAAGCGTCAGGTCCTAAGTACGGTCAGCACCTCATCCAGCATCTTTTTGGCGTCGCCAAACAACATGCGGTTGTTCTCTTTGTAAAACAGCGGGTTGTCCACGCCGGCGTAGCCGGAAGCCATGCTGCGTTTCATCACGATTGAAGTCTTGGCCTTCCAGACTTCCAGCACCGGCATACCGGCGATGGGGCTGGTGGGGTCGTCCTGCGCGGCCGGATTGACGATATCGTTGGCGCCGATGACGATGGCCACATCGGTGGCCGGGAAGTCATCGTTCAACTCGTCCATCTCAAACACGATGTCATAGGGCACCTTGGCTTCGGCCAGCAACACGTTCATGTGTCCCGGCATGCGTCCGGCCACCGGATGAATGCCGAAGCGAACGTTTACACCTTTTTCGCGCAGCACCTTGGTGATCTCAAACACGGTGTGCTGGGCCTGCGCCACCGCCATGCCGTAGCCCGGAACGATGATGATGCTCTTGGCTTCGCGCAGCAGCTCGGCCGTCTCGGTGGCGTTCACCGGCACGACTTCGCCGGCTGGAACGGCCGCGCCGCCTGCGGGCTTAGGAGCCGCGCTGGTGGTGCCGAAGCCGCCGGCAATCACGCTGATGAAGCTGCGGTTCATGGCATTGCACATGATGTACGACAGGATGGCGCCGCTGGAGCCCACCAGGGCGCCGATCACGATCAACAGGTCGTTGGACAGCATGAAACCAGTCGCCGCAGCAGCCCAGCCGGAGTAGCTGTTGAGCATGGACACCACCACCGGCATGTCGGCGCCGCCAATGGCCATCACCATGTGGATGCCGAACAGCAGGGCAATCACGGTCATCACGATCACCGGCGTCATGGCTTCGGCAATGGTGTGTGATTCCATGAAAACGCCACCAAAGTAGATCACCACCAGCAGACCGGCCAGGTTCATGAAGTGACGTCCGGGCAGCAGCAGCGGGTTGCCGCCGATGCGCCCGGAGAGCTTGCCAAAGGCGATGATGGAGCCGGAGAAGGTCATGGCACCGATCAGGATGCCGATGTAAATCTCCATTTCATGGATCGACTTGGCCGCACCCGTGAATTCCTTGGCAGCTTCGGGGTCGATGAAGGTGGCAAAGCCAACCAGCATGGCGGCCAGACCAACCATGCTGTGCATGAGCGCAACCAGCTCGGGCATTTGCGTCATTTGCACAGTCTTGGCGGCATACAGACCGATACCAGCGCCGAGCAGCATGGCAACCACAATCCAGGCGTAGCCGGAAGCGCCAACCTTGGGGCCTAGCACCGTAGCCAGCACGGCGATGGTCATGCCGATCATGCCGAACAGATTGCCGCGGCGTGAAGACTCCTGGTTGGACAGGCCACCCAGGCTGAGGATGAAGAGAATGGTGGCTCCGATGTAGGAGACGGTGGACAAGCTTGCAGACATCTGTCGTCTCCCTTATTTACGGAACATGGCCAGCATGCGCTGGGTTACGGCGAAGCCGCCGAACATATTGATGGAGGTGAGCACAATGCCCGCCGCTGCCAGCCAGCGAATCCAGTCGTCCGGCCGGCCCTCGGCACCGACCATGAGCGGTGGCGCAATCTGCACCAGGGCGCCGATGGCGATGATGCTGCTGATGGCGTTGGTCACGCTCATGAGCGGCGTGTGCAGCGCCGGCTTGACGTTCCAAACCACCATATAGCCCACAAAGCAGGCCAGCACAAACACCGTAAAGTGCGCCAGGAAGGCCTCGGGCGCATGGGCTCCGACAAACCAGAACAGAGCCGCCGCCACACCAAACATGATGGCCAGTTTGTTGCCAGCCATGGGAGCGCTCGGCGCGCCATGGCCATGGGCCTTTTTGGCAGCAGGTGCCGCCGCCGGCTTGGCCGCAGCGGGCGCTGCCACCACTTTGGGTGCAGGTGCTGGCCAGGTGATGGCGCCGTCCTTGGTGACCGTCAGCCCGCGGATGGCATCGTCTTCCATATTGACGTTGACGATGCCGTCCTTGGTCTTGCACAGCTCTTCCGTCAGACGAAACAGGTTGGTGGAGTACAGCGTGGACGACTGACGCGACAGACGCGAGACCAAGTCGGTATAGCCAACGATCGTTACACCATGGGTCACCACCGCCTGGCCGGGCACGGTCAGTTCGCAGTTTCCGCCTTGCTCGGCAGCCATGTCCACAATCACGCTGCCGGGCTTCATGCTCTTCACCATTTCCGCGGTGATGAGCTTGGGCGCTGGCTTGCCGGGGATCAGCGCGGTCGTAATGATGATGTCAACCTCCTTGGCCTGCTTGGCATACATCGCGCGCTGGGCCTGCTGGAAGCCCTCGCTCATCACCTTGGCGTAGCCGCCACCGCCGGAACCCTCTTCCTCGTAATCGACCTTGACGAACTCGCCGCCCAGCGAGACAACCTGATCGGCCACTTCGGCACGGGTGTCATTGGCGCGCACGATGGCACCCAGGCTGGCAGCCGTGCCAATGGCAGCCAGACCAGCCACACCGGCACCGGCGATGAATACCTTGGCTGGCGGTACCTTGCCCGCCGCTGTGATCTGGCCGTTGAAGAAGCGTCCAAAGGCGTTAGCCGCTTCGATCACGGCGCGGTAGCCGGCAACGCCGGCTTGCGAGGTCAAAGCGTCCATCTTCTGAGCGCGGCTCAGGGTGCGCGGTAGCGCGTCGATGGCCAGCACGGTAGCCTTCTTGGCCATGAGCTGCTGCATCAAATCGGGGTTTTGCGCCGGCCAGATGAAGCTCACCAGCGTCTGCCCTTCGGGCATGGCCGCCACTTCATCCGGGGTGGGTGGGCGCACTTTGAACACCATGTCAGAGCCGGCCCAGAGTTGCGCTGCACCTTCGACCACCGTCGCACCAGCAGCGCGGTAGGCATCGTCACTCAAATCGGCAGCAAGGCCTGCACCGGATTCCACGGCGACCGAGAAGCCCAGCTTGATGAGCTTTTCAACCACATCAGGCACAGTGGCCACACGCTTTTCACCGGGGAATATCTCGCGCGGCACGCCAATGCGTTGCGCCGTTTGAGTGTTCGCGGGGGCAGCGGTGTTACCCGATGTTGCCCCAGTTGCTACGCCAGTCTGCATGAAGCGACTCCTCGACAATATTTTATGGAAACAGCACGTACAGCAACTCCCTTTCGGCCGGCAAGGCTGAGCGACTGCGGCCATGAGCTTAACTGAAAATGAAGGGGCTCCAGGCCAACCCAACAATGACTTACCGCAATGAATCGCCAATCTCCGTCACAATGGAAGAATGAATACACGCTGGAAACCCAGTGTCACGGTAGCCGCCGTGATCGAACAAGAGGGACGCTTTCTGCTCGTTGAAGAACACACGGCCGAAGGATTGCGACTGAACAATCCAGCGGGCCATCTGGACCCGGGCGAGTCGCCCTTGCAAGCCTGCATACGTGAAACATTGGAAGAAACGGCCTATGCGTTCACCCCACAAGCCCTGGTCGGCGTGTATCTGGCGCGCTTTCAACGCCCGCTCGAGGGCACTGCCACCCCTTTGGTGGAGGACGTCACTTACCTGCGCTTTGCCTTTTGCGGGACATTGGGCGCCTGGGACGCACAACGCACCCTGGATACCCCGATTGTCCGAACACTGTGGCTCACGGCAGATGAAATCCGCTACAGCAGAGACCGATTGCGCAGCCCCCTGGTGCTGCAGTGCCTGGAAGACTATCTGGCAGGTCAACGGTTTGGACTGGAAGTGGTGCATACCCACGCCTCGGTGCAGGCACTGCAAGCGCGCACCTAAAATCGAAACATGGTCAAACAACGAATCGTCGTCGGATTGAGTGGCGGGGTGGACTCCGCCGTCACCGCATATCTTCTGAAGCAGCAGGGGCATGAGGTCATCGGCATTTTCATGAAAAACTGGGAAGACGATGATGACAGTGAATACTGCTCGTCCAACATTGACTTCGTAGATGCCGCCGCCGTGGCCGACGTGATCGGCATTGAGATCGAACACGTCAACTTCGCAGCCGACTACAAAGACCGGGTGTTTTCCGAGTTCTTACGTGAATACCAGGCCGGACGCACGCCCAATCCCGACATCCTGTGCAACGCCGAGATCAAGTTCAAAGCCTTTCTGGACCATGCCATGCGCCTGGGCGCCGACAAGATCGCCACAGGGCACTACGCACGCGTGCGCTGCAACCAAGTCACCGGCTTGCACGAACTGCTCAAGGGTCTGGACCCGTCCAAGGACCAGAGCTACTTCCTGCACCGCCTGAATCAGGAACAGCTGTCCAGGACCCTGTTCCCGGTCGGAGAGCTGCACAAGACCGAGGTACGCCGCATCGCCGCTGAAATGCAGTTACCCAACGCCAAGAAGAAAGACTCCACCGGGATTTGCTTCATCGGCGAGCGGCCCTTCCGCGACTTCCTGAACCGCTACATTTCCAAGGAACCGGGCCCCATCAAGAATCCCAAGGGCCACACCATTGGCGAACATGTGGGGCTGTCTTTTTACACCTTGGGTCAGCGCCAAGGCCTGGGCATCGGGGGCCTCAAGGTCAAGGGGGCACAGCGCGGTGGCGGAGAACATGAGCCATGGTTCGTGGCGCGCAAAGACATGGAACACAACACCCTGTGGGTCGTGCAAGGCCATGAGCACCCTTGGCTGCTATCCGGCCAACTCCAGGCGCAGGACGCAAGCTGGTGCGCGGGCTATCCGCCGGCCGATGGCACCCTTTCCGCCAAAACACGCTACCGTCAGAGCGATGCGCCCTGCCAGCTCCAGGGCCTTGGTACCAAGGGCTTTGCGTTGAACTTCCCGCAGCCACAATGGGCCGTCACGCCGGGCCAGTCGGCCGTGTTGTACGACGGCGAGGTGTGCCTGGGTGGCGGCGTGATTGCCAGTCAACAATAGCCCACAGCTATTGCAACCGGGAACCGATCGCCGCCCTTGGAAACCCCGCACTGGCCATCACGTCAGTCGCTGAAACCGTGAAGGCGTGGGGCATGAAACGGGCCATGAAAATCAGCGACAACAGGTTAACGGACAGCTGTCCCGTCAATCCTGCGTTTGGATGCGGATGCAAAAGCTCACAGCACCGGACGCCAAGGGCTGCAAACCCGACGGAGCAACACTGGCGTCGGTCAAGGTCCATGCAATAGCGCCAGTGGTTGCATTCACTGCGGGCTGCGGGCCCACGGCGCAACCAGACAGTCCAATGCTGGGTGTGCTCAAACACAAGGCATTCCCATAGCGCGTGTAGGCCGGCATCTGATCATGGATCACAATGGAAGTTAACGTAGCGGCAGTGCTGTTGGAGTAGCGCAAGCGGTATTCCAGCCAATCCCCGGGGCTGGCAGTGCCACTGACGGAATACGGAGCGGCATTAGACAAAGAGGCACTTGCATCAGCAGGGCAAGCGGTCACTTTGCGAACTTCCTTCAGCAAGGTGAGGCCGGAACTTCCCACTGTCGTGGCATCCAGATTTTTGAGATCATGGCCCACGCTGCCCGTTGGCGATAGTATGGTCCAGACCTCACTGGCGACCACTGTCGTGATATCGCGCGCGCCGTTCGTCGCGCCTGCGGGAGACATGACTCGATCCAAAATACAAACTTGCTGACCGGGGATCACATTCACAGTGGGTGTGATCAGGGTATCCGTGCCATCCAGAACCCCGTTGCAATTGTTGTCCAAGTACAAGGTGCTGGTCCAAACCTGCCAGTTCGGCGACGGACTATCGGTAGTTGTAAACGTCACGCGGCCCGCAGTGCCCGCCACGTAGGTGTGCGCATAGGTTACGGCTTGTCCCGCTGCGGTTTGCTGGGCACCATCAGCAGTAAAAGTGCTCATGGGCACATTACCCAGCACGATGCCACTGTAGGCACCAGACCCGACGGTGAACTTCAGGCTTGCCGTCGCTGCAGTGTAGCTTCCACCAGTTGTGCCAACGTTCGCGCTCACTGCGCTGTAGCTGGCGGGCAAGGTCTCCACAACACAAGCCTGCTGCCCTGCAGTTACGCCGCTCAGACTCAAGCTAAAGCTGCCATCGCCCGATGTTGTCGTGCTGCTGTAAACCGTGTTGGCACAATCCGTCAGGCTCACGATAACGCCCGGCTGCCCAGGCTCAGCACCATTCTGAATGGCATCGTGCGCAACACCCGATCCCACACCCGTATCCAGAATCACCTTGCCACTCAACGCCAGACCGGTGCTGGTGTCGATAAAGGTACATTGCAGGTTGGCTCCGTACAAAACGGCCGCTGCCGGAATTTGTAAGGTATTGCCAACCAGCACGCCAAACGTGCTGCCAATATTGCCGCTGACTGCAGCATTGGCATCGACACAAGAAGCACTATTGATGGCCCACCCCGGAGGCACTACTTCCTGAATTTCCGTCACGGTATTGGCCGCACTCAAATTCACCAGGGTGCCGCTAGCTGCCACGCCGGCGCTGGACGTCGTTACCGTATAAGTGCCATCCGTACTGAAGCCGTTGGCATTGGTGGTTCCCTTGAAGCTGAAGACGCCCGTGCCACCCTTCGATACCTTGTTCACCGTGACGGTGGGCGGAGCCAGGCCGTCGTAACACACGTTAAACCAACTGTTATCGGGAAGACCGTAAGACGTGGTGTTGGTGATTTGGACACTCCGGACTGCAAAAGCAGTGGGAAAAACGACCTGTCCCGAGCCGTTATCATTGTAAAAATCCGGGTCATTTCCACCTACCAAATCGCCATTGGAGTCCAGAGAAAGCGGCGAAACCGGGTTTAGACCCTGATTCGATGCCAAGTACGAATAATCAGTCGGCGTGATCAATTCGCCAGTCGCTATGGGTCTGTGAGCGCCATTGATGTTGAACACCGCTGTCTGACAAGTCACAACCCCGTCCTGGGCGGCGTCGCAGGAGTGCGCACCAACGTCTACGGTCAGGTTCTTGACTGGCGAAGAGAAGGTCAGCGTGCAGCTGTCGTTATCCCCACGCAAAGCGAAACCTGGCGGACTATAGCCAGCAATTGGCGGATCAATTGTCGAAACTGCCGTGACATTGCAGGTTCCGCTTGCTATGACCGTAACTCCCGGTATGGTCTGACTCAAAGGGTTGTAGCAGACAGGCGCAGCCGTCACAAAGCCGCAAGCCGCGTAAAACGCACCCAAAACGAACGCTCTAATACGAAGTATTTTGTACATATTTTTTTCGATTACTTGAGAGTCCATACATTCATGTATTGCTAGCGCAGACGCGATCCAATCACCGCACATTGCTTCGCCGCCGTGACAGGCGCACAAGTCACTGGAACAGGTACGGAATTGGTTGCAAATCTGACCAAGATCGCCGGCGTTACAGGGTTGCTGGACAACGAAGCGTTTGCGTACGTACGCAGGACACTGCCGGCGAGCCTGCCGTTGTAACCGAAGGTCATTGCATACTTCACGAAGCTGTTGAACACAAAACGGCTGTTCATGAAACCTCCACGTTATTCGGTTCATCCGACGATGAGCATCGCTTCAGACAATTCATATGAAGTCGCCTATTGAAGGTCCGCCGAGGCAGGGGACTCCCGAGAAAAAAGGCGTTCATCAAACTTGAAACGCAGTCGAACATAGGCACCCGCGTCGGTGTAGTCTGCACCAGCCAAATCCGGATCGTGCAGACCAATCGCGTTGTATCCCACCGATAGCCACAAGCCCTTGCTGACTTGGTAACCCAGCTCAGCACCCAAGGTCTGCTGCTGCATATTTCCATCGCCCATCAACAAACCTGCCTGCAAGCCGAAGTCCCAGTCAAGACTGATGTCATGGGTCCATCGTCCGTACAACAACTGAGCACCATAGCTACTCCTCAGACCATCGCTGGCAGTGACATTTTGCTTGGCCGCCACGCGCGCACTCAGAATATCGCCCCTGAAAGGCTGGTAGTTCAGGTGCGCGCTGACAATGTCAGTCAGCGTGCTCACTGGTGGCAGCGTGGCACTGACCACACCACCCCAGCTATCCACCTTATGCTCATAGCGCAGGAGAGTGTTCCACACATCCTGATCCACGGGGCGATAGGCGAAACCGATTTGTTCACGCTCCAACCAGTGCAGCGAACCATCGGTCCGGCTGTTCACCTGGTTGAGAGTTGCGCGGGTCAGCATGCTCCAGTCAGGATCGAGCTTATAGGCCAGGCCCATGGACAGAAGCCCGGATGTGGCATCCGACCCGTCACGGAACTCCAGCGACCCACTTCCGCGCAAGCGATTTTTATATTCGCCAGTACCTAGCCAGTCGAAAGCGCCCGTAATTGCCCTGGACTCCCCCGAGGACGTTCCAGTGGCACCTGGCAGAGCACTTACCTGCTCAAGACCGCCGGACAAACGCAAACCGTCGTTTACCTCAAAGGCGTTGCGAATACCCAAGGCGGACTGCATTGCCCGGCCGTCTATGGTGTCCGCAATACGGTACTCGTCGTACACACGTCCGCCTTTCATGTAGGCGCTTTCCACCCCCACCAGTCCAACGTTTCTTTGCACACCCGAAGTAAGCGCGTATTCGCTGCCCAAGCTGGAAATCAATTCATAGCGTCCATATACGCGAGCCTTTTCATTGATTGCGTAATTACCACCGATGGCGGCGACGTGCCGGTTGGAGTCATTCACATCCTGCTCAGCTTCGGCATAGACCTGCGTATTTGGCACGTCGGGCACATTGAGCGTCACACGTCCGCGCACAGACCTTGTATCTGTTGTAGTCCCGGTGACGCTGGAAGTACTTGACGCCGGCGCACCAGCAGAGACGCTGCCATAGTCAAAAGTTGTGGCGGTGCTGTTGTCGGTTTGGCCGGCCCGCACACCCACCTCGGCTGTGACATTAGGGCTGACCTTGGTCTGCACGGCCACGCTTACACCCTGGGTTTGCGTTGCGCTGGAAATGCCACCGCTGGCCTTAGGAAGATTGTTGTCCTGTGTGTAAACCAAATCCGCTTTGATATGGGTGTCCGTCGTGAGCTGGTAATCCAGGTGACCACGTGCCTCAGAGTGAGCGGAGGCTATGCCTGCTGACGGGTTGTCAAAGCCAGCGTCCGTGATTTGGACGTGCAAGTTGTACTTGAGCAGGCTGTCATCATGGCGCAACTCAAGCCCCAAGCCTTGCCCTTCACCTTTGATGTCGCTGCGCGTACCCACCATCTCGCCACTGAGCAGGGTGTTAGCGTCTAACCTGGCCAGGGCAGTGGCGGCGAGCAACTTGCGACTTGCGTCTGGCGTAGCGTCATATTCCACCACCGCACCAAGCTGCAGACGATCAGACAGGCGCAACTGGATGTCGGTCCCGGCAACATCAAACTCCGGACCGCCTGTGTCGACCAGATAGTTGATGCGAATGGACTGCGGGTTAAGGTTCGCATCCAGTGAGGCAATCGGCTTTGTAAAAAGAATCGTTTTGCTAATTGGCTCGATGCTGTAATCAACAAAGCGGGTCAAGGTCGTGGTATTCAATATTGAATTGGGCTGGCTGCGATCACGCACCACAATTAGCACCGTCTCACTATTGGCAAACAAGTCATTGCCGCCAGCACTCTTGATCGTGAAGGGGCCCGAGGTGCCGTTGGCAGGGAATTCCTCAATCACCTGCTTCAGTGAGTCGCGGCTGTAATGGCTGGTGACACGTACATCATCGGCGTTGTACACATGCTGAAGGCCCGTGGCAGTACGGCTGAGTTGACTCAACTTACGCACCTCGGGGCTGGACGCTGTGTTGTAGTCGCCAAACAACAAGTAAGAACGATTCTTGTCGATACGAACGTAAAAACGCTGGCTGGACTGCGCGTCAAACGATTTGACAGCACTGTCACCATAGACCGGATAAAACTGGTCAGGCTGAATATCGCGAAACAGGGTGGTAGCCGTATTCTTGTCACTGTCATATGCAGCGGTCAGCAAATACTCCCCCTTTATCGCACCCTTAAAATAAAAGGCTGTGCGCGTCGTGAGCAGCGTGTCGCCGTTCTTGTCGGCCCAGCCACGGAGCTCGGATTCGAATGCATCTGACGCACGTGGCGCACCCAAAGGCATATTGCCTGGATTGCGAATGTTGACGACACCTTGGAGTACCCCGATACCGGTTAAAGGTCGCAAATCGGGAAGGAAAATGATGCGTGATTCAATTTGAATGGTACCTGCGCTGACGCGAATTTTCGCATCCCCCGGATTAGCAGGCGGCACCAATTCGAAGGCTGCACTGCCGTTTTCAACCATCACTTGCACACCGGGCTCCAGGGGGCTTGAGTCGGACACATTCCAACGCGCCGCTATGGACTCCAATGTTAGTTGGGTGCGCTCTGTGACGGGTATACCCTGTGCATCCAGCAAACGAATTTTCACCGGCAGTCTGCTACTGTCGTCAGCCTTGGCCGTGGGTGCAACTTCAATCGCAATCTGTGCCAGAGGCCCCGGTGCAATAACCTGAATTACAGCGCCCGCTCGACTGATTCCAAAGGCATCCACTTCCTGCACTTTCAGCGTGTTGATACCGGGGTGGAACTGCACTGCGATGTACTCCCAAGCCTCCAACTGCTGGCTTTCCATACTGGCACGCTTGCCCACGCGCTTTTCATCAACGATCTGGTCGTCTACAGAAAGTACGAACCGCGAGCCGCGAGCCCCTTTGACACGCACGTTGAATAGTGTTCCAGGCAACACCTGTTGGTCTTGCAAGTTCAAAAAGCCAAGCTTGCGATCCAAATTTTGCAAGCTATCTTCCAGTGGAGTCGGCTCAGGTTCGGCCTGCTTCGCTAAGGCAGGTGCTACGGTAGGCGCGACAGTAACCGGATTGGCACCTTGCAGAAATGTTGAGTTGTCGCTCGGAATAGCTGCAAAATCTGATCCACTGATTGCACCAGGTAGTGTGATCAGTGGGCTGCTGACAATGGCTGCGCTTTTCAGGTTACCGCTGGCATCAACCGAACCTGCAGAAGGCAGACCGCGTACGTCCGAAGGAACTGCAACCTTGCCGTCCGGCGTCAGGCGCGTGGTGACTCGGCTCGCATCGCCCTCCGATGCGGGCTGGGCAATGAGGGCATCGCGCCTCGCCTGCAAGGCCCTGATCATTTCTTGGTTTTCACAGTTTTGCACGGCAAAGTTCGCCTTGTGCCATTCACCATTTTTAAGATCAAGGAAAACACTGTCCGCTTGACCGGACTGCCGAGGTTCAATCAGTGCAAGCAACGCACCTGCTGGCAACGTGGAAGTATCCAGTCGCAGTGCATGGGTTACCGGTCTTAGACCGTAAAGGCTCCATTTGCCCTCAATATCAGTGACAACACCCGTGCCGTCTTCCATGAAAAGACGGACGCCGGGTATGCCCCACTCGGCATCATCCTGAATCCCGTTCTTGTTGCAATCCACGAAAACCTTACCAAAAGCATATGCTTCATTCGCAAACACGCCACCGAGTATGCGCACCCGCGCATCGGCTTCGTTGCTGGTCAACGCACTTGTGGAAGCACCTGCACTGGCCCAAGCACGATTAATCAAGTCCTCCCCAACGGGTGTGCCTGCACCTACACGGACTTGGTATATCAGCGTTTGCGTTTGCCCGATAGCCAGCGGTGCGCTGGTAGACAGTGGAAGGTTGAATACCAAATTGGGGCCAACACCACCCACCGGGTCAGCCACGCGCACCCCACCTACTCGCGTAGAACCTGGCACATAGCGAAAGCCAACCGGAAGCTGGTCCCGAATGGCCAGCTGTGGTAAGTCTAAATTGGTGAGGTTGGCGACCTTAAGTGTGAAGGTCAGCAAATCACCCACTTCGGCAGTCGTTGTGCTTGCGACTTTTTGCAAGGTCAATCCGGTACCCGAGGAAGGATCCAGCGGAATGTTGTTATTAAAAACTTCACAGGCCAGCCCGGTGCTGGTGTTCATGCCCGCCTTGACTTGGTTGTAGTAGGTAACGTCATTACCCGCCGCTGGTACGCCTGCCACAGATGACACAGGACCGCACGAACCAAACACACCCCCATGCGCTGGAATGAGCGCAGACGGGTATACAAGCGCAGATCCCGACGGAGGAGTAACCGTGAGTGAGTAGGTGCACAGGTCGTTGACCGGTGGAACTTTGAGAATGAACGAGTAGGCGCCAGCTGCATCCGTCATCTGGGCAACGCTGCCGTTGCTATTGTTGAAAATGTAAATACTGGTATCACCGAACAGCTGAGCCGGGGTAATAGCACCAACCGCAGAAGCGGGGCACGACATGCGTGTCAGCGTCACCAATGCGCCGGCCACCGGTTGGCGCGTGACGGCGTTGTAAACCACCCCTGATGGGTCAACCATTGTCACATTCGCAGTCGAACTGGTTGCCCAGAGGAGCTCTATCTGACCATTGTTATAGCCCGGAACGCTGGTGGAGCCAGTTGTCAAGGGCTGAACCAACCCGGCCCAAGCACGGTTGTTAGCCGTCACCAATGTGCCAATCGCCGCAGGTTTCAGTTTGACCCGCACTGAGAACTTGACAGTGTCAGACTCGCCACTGGCTAAGGGTTGCGTACCGTCAACCAGCGTGACACGGGGGTCAAAAGGGAAACTCGCCATGGCGTCTGGATTGGCTTGAGCAACACGATCACAAAATGTCCCGCCGGTATAGGTACTGCTCGGAGTCAGCAAACCATTCTGCGATCTCGGTGTAACGGTGATTTGCCAACTCTCAATCGACCCGCTACTTTTATCCATTTCAAACGCACAAAAGAGGTTGTCCGCCAAACGAACATTAGGCGCGCCCACCAAACTGACGTTTGTCACTTTCAGTGCAATGTCCATGTCATACGAACCGGCAGCACCAGCGACTGGCCGCGTCGGCGAGACCGTCTTGAGCAGGTTGAGGACCGGCAATTGGGTGGAATACGGCGTGCGCGCCGCGGCATCGGGTATGCCGTCGTGGTTGGCATCCGGATCCAGTCCGTTAGATGACTTTACACTCACCGCATCCTGACCATCTGGCGCTGTCGCCGCATGCACAGACGCGCTGTTGAACAGCGTGGCAGCCAGCCCCGTCAAATTGAAGCGCACATCGAACTGCAGGGTGATTGCCCCAGCGGGTGGCAGCAAAGCACCGCTGACCAACAACTCGGAATGCCCCGACTGACCCGTGTAGCCACTGGCCACAGTCGCAGCCGTGCCGGCTCCCTTCAGGTTAAGCAAACGCACCGAACCGGCGACAACAGTGTATTTACCTGCGCCCGGAATGACGTCGGTGGTGTACTGCCCCAAACCATCGGCCACGTTTTCCAGGGTGTCACTCATGCCCACCTTGTAAAGAGTACCCGTTCCGAAGTTGCGCGCCTGCAATTGGAATCGTACGGTGGCGGTCCCGTCGGCAGCCCCATTGGCATCCACATTCGCAACCGGCACACTCGCAGCCTTGGAGATGCCAATTACCTCGCTGGTAGTCTTGACGCCTACGGTGTTAGATACTGATTCGGCAGGTGATGCGCCATCGCTAAAGTTAGCCATCGCCTTGTTGCTGACCAATGCACCGGCGGTGCTCAGCAACTTTGCCTGAAAATCCATGGAAACCGATCTATCGGGTGCCAAGCTCTGCGGTATACCAATGGCTACCTCGACGGCCGTCGAATCGTCCCGTCCGGAAGCAACACCTGCAACGGGCGCTGGCTCACTGTGGTAGCTGAACGGTGGATCTGAAGCAAGGCGGAATAACCTGAGCGCGCCAGACACTTCAGTATGCAAGGAACCTGCCACATATTGGGTACCAAGTGGAACCGGATCGCGTATCAGCACTACCGAACGAGACACCCCATTCACTAAAATAGAACTTGCGTCAGGTAGTGTTGCGGAGGGCGAGGCCGTACTGTTGCTAATATTATTAGCCGTAATGGTGTAGTTGAGTACTGTGACATTCGGGATTGCCAAGCCGGTGTATGCCACAGACTTGTTCAAGGCCAGAAATGCATTAGAAGTGATCTGCACCGTATCTATATTTTGTACTTTGTTGCCACTCACGTTAGCCATCGCAACCAATCGTAGGCACGATTTGCCACCGTTCGCAGCCAAAGGCACCACTGCCTGAAGCACGAGGCTGACTGACTCGCCAGGCGTGAGCGTCAATGCGCCGTTGGCGCCAATGGTCACATTGCGATCACCAGCATCCACAATAGCGTTTCCATTGACATCCACATACAAACTTGGTGCACTGGGAAAACCTAAATTAGGTGTCTGGCAACCTGTGCTGTCGATAGTAAAGGAGTACGTCGATTCCACATTTCCGACATTGGTCAGCACATGCGGAAACGACACGGGACTGGCTGCCGGTCTTTGAAAAATATTGTCAGACGTAAGTTTCAGCGCCTCAACTGGCTGAATAACGGCAATGACGGTATTCGACATGATCGTCTCAGGCGAGACATTTCCTGGGAGCGTGTAATTGGCCAGCGCCTTGGCAGTGATCACCGTTCCGGCAGCAGGAGGAACGGCAAACGCTGGGGAAACTGAAAGCACACAACCGGCAAACACCAAGGCCATCTTCCATGCCCAGGAGCGAGGCTTTAAAACGACGTGGCCGGCAAGAAATTTGTTAGAGAGAAACGCCATCATGCGTGCCCAGCAAAACAAGATGTGAACGATTTGGAGTGGCAGTGCTCCAGCGAAAATTCGGCAGAACAGCTTATCGTCTTCACTGCAGCTGATAAATGTCTACCGAATGGATACATTCTCGCAACCAAGTAGGGGATCAGCCGCACGGAATAGCTGATCGGTATAAACAAATAGCACACACGAAAGCCTGATGTATAGGCTCCGTGTGTGCGAACTCTATCAGTTTCAGCTAATTAAACCAAAAAACCCGATTTAACTAGCTGAATTACGCACGCGCCTTACTGCTGAACCTGCACAGCGTAAAACATCGTGATAGTACCCAGGGGAGCCAGAGTTACACCGGTAGTGTCATTTCCGCAGGCAACATAGGTCGAGGGAGTTCCGGTCACCGAAAATCCTGGCGCTCCACCCGACGCTCCAGTTACGGAGCACTGCGTTACAGGCTGAGTTGCGTTGTAGACGGTGTAAGCCGGCACGGTGTCGTTCAACGTGACCTTATTCACCGGCGCGTTACCTTTATTGGTCGCAACTACTTTGTAGATAATGCAATCACCAGGCTTGGCGGTCACTGAAGCCACATCAAAACCGGTTGTCACAGCGCCATCGCAAGTAATAGATGGTGCGGTACCTGTACCGGCAGACTTCACCTGTGTCTTCATCACGCTCAACTGACCATTGGTCACGGTGGTCGAAATCTTGGCCGTTGTTGGGGGGCAAGTTTGTCCAGCTACGGTGCCCAAGTCAGTCACAGTCAAAGTTGCCGTAGCGGTAGATCCGATAAGGGCACCATCCGGCGAAAACACCTTCACCAGTAGCGGCAGACCCAATGTATTACCGGGAGCGGGGTTCAACGGTACCAATGACCCAGCAATAGCGGTAGTAAGGTTGGCGGTCGAGGCGGATACCAACGTATTGATCACAGGATCCGACCCTTGGATAACACCGTCTTTGTTCTGGTCGAAGTAGACCGAAACTTGCCAATCAGGATTATCAATAGAAACCGACACGTTAAAGCCGGAGCCTTGGCCACAAGCCGTGGTACCCGTATTTGTCAGAGTCTCCGGCTGTACGATCGTTCCACCGTTAGGCGTCGTGTTGTTGACTGTGAGCGGGCCCAGTTCCATTCCAGGAACGATCGGCTTAGTCACATTGACTGCATCCGTGATGGTGTCGGTTATTGATGGATCCGTCGAGCTAGTGGCCTTGAAGCTTACAAGTACGACTCCAGGGGTGGTACCTGCGGGCGGAGTCACACAAGCAAGAACCGGAACTTCGTTGCTAGGCAGCGGGTCAGTAGGGCCACCCGGAGTGGCACCCGCAGTCACCGATATAGAAGTAATTGTCGGACTCGCGCAAGTAGCCGTACCGCTGGTGTTGTCCACAAACTTGTAGGAGTATCCCGGGGGAACCGTAGCAGTCAAGTTATAGGTTGTAGTCGTGCTTGGAACTTCATTGGTGATGAAGATCGGGAACTTCGCAGGCGTGCCAGGCGTCGTAGTGGTGGTAAACGTAGGATTGGCGGTTGGACCTTGACCCAGATCACAGTTGGAACCAGCCACACAGGGGCTTGTCGTCGTGCCACCGTTAACAGATGTCAGGTTACCGGCAAGCGTATTGGTCAAGTCCACTTTGGCAGATTTGATGGCATCTACTTGATCCCACACCGAGTCAAACACCGGAGTAGTGCTATTGGCAGAGGTTGCCGTCATCAACGCATCCACAGCACCGGTAGGAACTGTGCCCGTGCTAGGCAGAGTTGCCACCACGAGAATGGCTACAGAACCATCCACAGCAAGCGGGCCTGTATCAGGCTTGCCATCGCTATTGGTATCGAGCAGCGGTGTTCCGTCGGCCTGGAAGAAAGCGAAGGTTGTGCCAGCCGGGAAGGTATTGCCCGCAGGATCAATGGATACGTTGAACGTGTCGGCCACATTGCCCTTGTTGATCACCCAGTTGGTGAACGAGACTTTGCTTCCCAGGAATGCAGAAGTAACCTCGACCAAATCGGTGCCCGACTTGGCTGGCGGAGTTGGGCTGTCGGTAGTTGTGACGTCTTTAGCGTTCGCAGCAATTACTTTGTAAACGGGTGTTACAGGGAATGGCGTTGAGTTGGTCGGCACATCAGGCGTGCAACTTGGGCAATCTACGGTGGAGAACAAGGCCGTATTCGTCGTGGTACTTGAGCCCGCAAGAGCCGTATTGTTAACCAACACCACGAAGCTGATGGTGCCCGAAGTGTTCGGCGTCACATTGGACACTACTGCCGAGAATTTGCGGGTTGCGGCTGTATACGTCGAGTTGATTACGTTAGGCGTAGTTCCTGTTGCGCCTCCACTTTCTGACAGGGGCGTACCACCCAAGCCACTCCACACGGCGGAGCCGGTTACATAGGTCAAGCCGGTCGGCAGTGTATCGGACATGCTGTAAGAGCCTGTTGATCCGCCTACATTGCTATAGCTGATGGTATACACCGTGTAGGTACAGGTAGACGTACTGGTCAAACCTGTAGACCAATTTGTCTGGCAGCTAGCACTCGAACTGGCAAGACCACTGGTGACAACTGTAGGCCATCCACCCACTGTCGAACCAGGTGCCGCAACGGCAGGCGCCTTGATCGCCTTATTGGATGAAAATGCCGCACCTGTTGTCAGGTTGACCGTATCCGTCCTAGATACAGTTCCTGGCGGATAGGGAATCGTTGGTGTCGACGTAACGGGCACAACCGTCACCGTTGCCGTGTCAAACGGCGTTGTCGGTGTCGTGGCATTTACTGGAATCGTATAGGTTGCAATGAAAGGGAATGTCCCATTGTTGCCACCAACCACCTGCTGAAAACCGGTGGTACAAGTCGGAATGGTTCCCGAAGCAGGTGTCGCGCACAACGGAGCGCCGGATGGAATGCCGGTTCCATTGGGATCCGAGTAAATTGCGATATTGGTGTAGGTTCCCTGGCCAACACTATCAACCGCAGTAATGGTGAAAGTGTCTGAACCGTTACCCGTGTTCGTCACGGTGTGGGGAATGGATACGGTGTTGCCCGCCGCGGCGGTCTTCGTACCGTCATTGGACAGTGTGACACCACCAATCTGTGCAACCGTGGTGTTTACCTGATTCGACTGCACGAACTGCTTCGTGTTTGTCGCATCAAAGTAGCTGGCCGTCGCTTGGTTTCCGATGACCGAGTTCGCCGGCGGTGCCACAGCGGACACCACAAAAGGCACGAGAATCGCCGTAACGGCAATACCCGCACCTGCTAACAATACCTTTACAGGCATTGTCCAATTTTCATTCCATTTTTTCATGTTAGTTCCTTGAAGTATTTCTGAAACGTGGTTTATTCGAAAGAATTTCTTTTAAAATTATTGTTTTTGGATGACAGAAGCTAAGGCAGGCGCCCGGTCTCCAGCGTTGGCATCTACGTCAAGGTTCTGTGAAACCTTTGCACGCACACTTACCTCGATCGAGCTACCCGGAAGCAGCCTGCCGAGATCCCAGCGCACGTACCGGTACGATGAATACGGTAGAGGCTGCGATAGGGTTGCTCCGCTTGCAGTGGCAACTTTGCGCTGCAGCGGTTCGATTGAAAATTGAGCGTCCTTCAGGGCGACGGTATGCGCGATTCCGTCTTTGGCCTTGGCGCTATCCTTGATGTATTCCATGCTTTCGGGAATGGGCATCGTCGCAACTACCGGCAATGCGGCCTTGCCACGATTGGCATAAGTGGCACGGTACTCAATAACATCACCAGGCAGAACCAAGGCAGCGTCAACAAATTGCTGATCGCCTTTTTCATCCTTCACAACTTTTAATTGCTTCAGGTTGATAACGATTGGCGCATGGTCTCTTGAGTTGCCCGCATCGGCATCGGCGGCTGAAGCGTTGACCGAGAGCAAACCGAAAGCCAGCACACAGACGAGCGCAAAAACACTGCGAAGCAACAGGCTCACAGATGATGCGTAAGAAGGCGCGCTCCACACAAGATCTAACGATCCTTTTTCGCTTCTTCGAGTTGAGAATTGGTTCATAGAGACCACCCAGTAGTTACAGATGGCTGGATGATCTGGCCCCAGCAAAAAAGGCGCCTCTTCGATTGTTCGGCCCCTGACAATTCCTGCGAATTTTTTCGCACTGGGGGTGAACCCAGCCTGGTATCAACCTGGCACAAGCACCCAAAGCGTGTTCATTTTTGACGTGGCCAGATGATGCGCCCGAAGTGCAATGAGCGCCACCTGGAGGACTGAAAGGCAATGCAATGCAGACGAGGGGACGCTCTTATTGCCGCGTTCGTTGCTATCAGGGAAAGTATGGAAGCCCGGTCAAAGTACTGTTTGCCATGGACTACGACCGGGCAGAGGGTTCATTTTTGACACTGCTGCTTTAGCCTCCGTTGGAGACAGGCTCGCAGACTTTTGGCACTCAAATTCTGTAGGCAAGGATTTGCATAGCATGTACACTGACGAACAAAGGTGCAATCAAAATCGTGCCTGAGCCCCATGTTCGGTGTTAGCACCAGGGCAATGTAACTGCTACTAGAACAATAATTTGCAGCCAGGCGATCTGTCGATCACCTCAGATCTCACCCAGACAGTCGCTTTTCGGTACTTTTAAAAAATCCTATGTACACGGCCGATAAAATGTACGGTAATTTCAAATACCAACAACTACGAAATGTTGGGATATCCCAAGAAAAGGCCCTTCAAATGGCCGCCTTCATCAAAATTTCGTCTTTTGAAGATGGTCAAGTCATATGGTCTAAAGGGTCCAAGATTGATTCTTGGCGTTTCATCATCACCGGCTTAGTGGCGGCCTCCGTGGAGTCATCAAGTGGCCTTTTGATGCCGATCAGCATTTACGGCGAAGGCTCCTGGTTTGGTGAGCAGTCCATCATCAACAGAAAAGCGAGTTACGCGGACTTTGTTTGCCTGTCTTCAACAGAGGTTATGAGCATTTCGAGCGAAATCGTCCTTGAGTTGATGGAGACCCAGCCCACGTTCGCCCTATACCTGACACGTTTGATGGCTTGGCGGGTACAAAAGACTTCTGAAATGCTGATGCTGATGAAATTCGGCAACCCGTGTCTTCGCGTGGTCATGGGCCTTTCCCAATTCGCCGAGGCCTTGTTTTATCACTCTGATCGCCCACCCACGATCGGCTTCGGACAGGGAGTGGAAATTCCGGTCAAGCAAAAAGTCTTGGCTGACTTGTGCGGCGTTTCCCGTACTATTTTGAATCGCCCCGGGTTTTGAGGAGGCTCCAACATTTGAGAAGATGGAGCCATGAGAAAGTCAACGAAGTTTTCCCCCGAAGTACGCGAACGCGCAGTGCGCATGGTGCAGGAGCACCGTGGCGAATATCCCTCCCTGTGGTCTGCCATT